>CALBTA010000240.1 GCA_937967755.1 uncultured Planctomycetaceae bacterium
CTTCGCCGTCGAAGAAGCGTTGGCGGCGCTCAAAAAACACGGCATCGAAAGCGCTTTGGTCAACGGCGGAGGAGACATCGCCGCCAGCGCCGCGCCGCCCGGCCGCGAAGGCTGGAAGATCGGCATCGCCCCGTTGGCCGCCGATGCCAAGCCCAGCAGGTTTTTGCTGATCGCCCATCAAGCCATCGCCACCAGCGGAGACACGTGGCAGTTCGTTGAAATCGATGGCGTTCGCTACTCGCACATTGTCGATCCGCAGACCGGCTTGGGTTTGACCGAGCGCAGCAGCGTCACCGTGGTCGCACCCGATTGCACCACGGCCGACGCGTTGGCTTCCGCGGTGAGCGTGTTAGGTCTGACCAAAGGGGTGGAGTTGGTGGAGCGGATGGAAGGGGCGTCGGCATTGGTGATTCGCGAAGTGGACGGCCAGGTCGTTCAACGTGCATCGAAACGGTTTGAAAACCTACGACGGGAAGGCAAGTAGTGTAGGTAGGACGGATCGCCGATCTGTCGTACCTACACGGACCACCGAATGCCGGAAGTCGAATCAAATGCGGCCCGGGGGTAGAACGGATCGGCGATCCGTTCTACCCCCTTCTGCATAGGTGCAATCACTTCGCAAACCTGCGATAATGGATGGACTTCCACTTCGGTATCCAACTTCACTTTTCCGCAATGAGGGAAACTTGCGATGACACAGAACAATCAAAACCGCCGAACATTCATCAAAACGGCGAGCGCCGCCGCGGCCATCGGGGCGACGACGCCCTATTTCGCGTGGACCGAAAAGGCGTTCGCCAATCAAGACAAGAACGACCGACCCGGCATCGGCTGCATCGGCGTCGGCAGCATGGGCAAGGGTGACGCCCGCGGGCATGCCGGCTTTGGTGATATCCTGGCCGTATGCGATGTCGACTCGCGCCATGCCGATCAAGCCAAGAACGCGAACAACATCGGCAAAGGCAAAGCCGACTCCTACGAAGACTATCGCAAGGTCTTGGAACGAAACGATATCGACGTGGTCAGCGTCGTCACGCCTGATCACTGGCATGTGAAAATCTGCGTCGAGGCGATGCAAGCTGGCAAGCACGTTTTCTGCCAAAAGCCGCTGACGCTCACGCTGGAAGAAAACCAACTGATCCGCAACGCCTGCAAGAAGTACGACAAACAGGTGTTCTTCATCGGCACGCAACAACGTGCCCAGCAGAACCTGTTCCTGCGGGCCATCAACATGGTGCAGAAGGGTTTGCTGGGTGATATCAAGACGGTCACCTGCGGCATCGGCGGCGGCGACCGCGGCGGGCCGTTCCCGGTTGCCGAACCGCCCAAGGAACTGAACTGGGAGATGTGGCTGGGTCAGGCCCCGATAGTCGAGTACCGCGAGAAGCGTTGCCACTACCAGTTCCGTTGGTGGTATGAGTATTCCGGCGGAAAGTTCACCGACTGGGGCGCTCACCACGTGGACATCGCCACCTGGGCCATCGGTCAAGATAAAGAAGGTGACGGGCCGACGGAAATCGACGGCACAGACGCCAAGCACCCTGTTCCCTACGAAGACGGTTACCCGACGCAAGACGACCGCTACAACACGGCCCACGATTACAACGTGGTCTGTAAGTTCCCTGGCGGCATCACGATGAACGTGACCAGCCGTGGCGAAAACGGCATCATGTTCGAGGGAACCAAAGGCCGCATCTTCGTCAACCGCGGCAAGATCGTCGGCAAGCCGATTGAGGATAAGTGGGACGAAGGCAAGTTCACCGACGAAGACAAACAGCGGCTGTACAAAGGCAAGCAGCCCGAAGGTCATAAGAACAACTTCTACCGCTGCATTCGCGAAGGCGGGCTGCCGATTTCGGATGTCTACAGCCATGTGCAAGCGATGAGCACGTGCCACCTTTCGGCCATCGCCGCGCGGCTCGGCCGGACGATCAAGTGGGATCCGAAGACCGAGAAGATCATGGGCGACGAGGAAGCCGCCACATTCTTCGCCCGCGAGGCCCGCGAAGGTTACGAGATTCCTCGCGTGTAGGCGTTCGCCCGCCTCGGTACTCTGTGCTTTCGATCAACAGCGGTCCCATTCAATTGAATGGGGCCGCTTTGTTTACACTTGCGGCTTGTCGAATTCTTTCGCCAGTGACCCGGAAGGGGAGAAAGCGTTGCTTCGGTTGGCGACCATTGGTACGCTGTGTCACGGAGGAGTTGACCGTGACCGAACCGGGCGTTCCCAACCAACGAATATCAAGCCGCCTTCACCGCCGCGAGTTATTGCGGGCGGGCAGTCTGGGGCTTTTGGGAATGACATTGCCGGAACTTTTGGCCGGAAAGAACCTGGCGACCGCGGAGCCAATCGCGGCCGAGGGCGAAACTTTCGGTAAGGCGAAAGCCTGTATTCTTTTGTTCATGTGGGGCGGGCCGGCGCACCAAGATACTTGGGACATGAAGCCCGCAGCCGCTGCCGAGGTGCGCGGCGAGTTTTCGCCCATCAAGACCAAGGTGCCGGACATTCACATTTGCGAGCACCTGCCGCAACTGGCCCAGCGAACCGACAAGTTGTGCATCATTCGTTCAATGACGCACACCAATGCCGATCACACCGCGTCGACGCACCATCTGCTCACCGGCGAACCGCCGCCCCAAAGCAAAGACAAACAAGACCAATGGCCGCACATGGGCGCGGTGCTGTCGAAGTTGGGCCGCGGTCAAGGCGCTTTGCCGCCCTTCGTTTCAATGCGCCCCACCGTTCCCGGCGATGTCCCTCGGTTTGTCGAACAAAGCCAAGGGCAATTTGGCGGTTGGCTCGGCGGGACGATGGACCCGATGACCATCGACGCCGATCCAAACGATGCTTCTTATAGAATTGGCGAGCTAACGTTGCGGCCGGAGTTATCGGTCAAGCGATTGGAAACGCGGCGCGGCGTGCTCCGCGATCTTGATCGACGATTGGATCAAAAGCTGTCGGAATTCGAGACGCAAAACTTCTACGACCGGCGGGCGATGGAACTGCTCACTTCGGCGGCGACCGATCGCGGCGCGTTCAACTTGCACGAAGAGCCGGAAGCAATGCGCGACCGGTACGGGCGAAACCCGCACGGGCAATCAGTGCTGCAAGCCCGCCGGCTGATCGAACGGGGCGTGCCGCTGGTGACGGTCTTTTGGCCAAACGACGGCACTAAGAATGTCAGTGTCTATTGGGATACGCACTCGCGCAACTTCATTGACTTGAAACAGCGCCTTTGCCCCGCCGCCGATCAAGCCTTCAGCGCATTGCTAGACGACTTGGAACAGCGCGGGCTGCTGGACGAAACGATCGTTGTTTGGACGGGCGAGTTCGGCCGCACGCCGAAAGTGGGTCAGGTCAACAGCGATGCCGGCGCGGGGGCCGACGGCCGTGATCATTGGCCTGGTTGTTTCACATCAGTGTTGGCGGGCGGCCCGTTCAAACGGGGATTTGTCTATGGGAAAAGTGATGCCCACGCCGCCTACCCCGCCGAAAACCCTGTGACCCCGCGTGATCTGATTGCGACTGTTTATCACGCCTTGGGCGTCGGGCCTCGCCAGACGCTGCACGACACTTCCGGCCGGCCTCACTTCGTTCGGCCGGGAGAGGCGATTAAAGAATTGCTGATCTGATCTCTCTGGCGGGTTGCGTAGCCGCGTTGTTTTGCCGCGCCGATTGGATTTAACTGAAGCTATGCCTATTCGCAGACGCAACGCGCCGGCCGCATTTACTTTGGTCGAATTACTGGTGGTGATCGCCATCATCGGTATATTGGTCGCGCTACTGCTCCCCGCTGTGCAGGCGGCGCGCGAAGCTGCCCGTCGGATGCAATGCAGCAACAATCTGAAGCAAATCGGCCTGGCGCTGTTGACCTATGAAAACGCTAACGAATCGCTCCCGCCTGGCGGCTTGCCTTCGCCGACTGCTTATGGGCATTCCTGGTGGGTTCGCATTCTTCCCCACCTGGAGCAAGGAAACATCTACGACAAGTTCGACGAGCAGGCGGAGCACGGCACCAGCACCGGCTGGCTTTCCGAATCATTCGGCGGCGGCAACGATCACAAGCGCCAGTTGCTCTACGGCGTGGAACTTCCGATCTTGCGTTGCCCGTCCAGTTCGCTGCCCAAGCTGATGCTGACCGACGCGACACATAATGCGCACGTGATGGCCCCGAACTATACCGGTGTGTCCGGGGCAACCGACCACAACAGCGCCCGCGATAAGAGTACCAGCGGCGGCGCGGCGGGACGCATCTCCTGGGGCGGGTCGCTCATTGAGGGAAGCGGCGTGACGATCTCACAGATTCGCGACGGCACTACCAATACCATCATGGTCGCCGAGCAGTCGGACTGGTGTTACGATGTCACGGGCGGCCGCCACTACTGCAACAGCGATTGCCGCCACGGCTTTCCCATGGGGCCGGGCAACGACGGCTGGGAACGCCACTTCAACATGACCTGCGTCATTCACCGAATCAACGAAAAGTCGTGGACAGGGCTAGGGGTGCAAGGGAATTGCGGTCCCAATACGCCCATTCAATCGGCCCATTCCGGCGGGGCGATGGTGGTATTGGCCGATGGTTCCGTTCACTTCCTTTCTGAAAGTTTGGAAACGCAGGTGCTTTATGATCTTTCCAACCGCGATGATGGAAATGTCATTCCGTCGCTCTAGCCTACTCGCCATGATTCTTCTGACGGCGGCTTCCGCACTGTTGGCGGTAACTCTTGGCTGTGGGCGACGCGAGGTGTTAGGAAAAGTCACGGGCCGCGTGACGCTCGAGGGTGAGCCTGTGAAGCAGGGCTATGTCATCTTCCGTAACGACACCAAGGGCGTGCATATGATGGCCGAGATGGATGCGTCGGGAAACTACGAAGTTTCCATGGCCGGCGGTTACGGGTTGCCGTTGGGCGAGTATCGCGTCTATCTCAGCCCGCCCGTCGCCGAGATCCCTTTCGGCCCTGCCCAAGCGCCTCCGCAGCCCAGCGAAGTGGCCAAGTTTCCTGAAAAATTTTTGCAGCCGGAAACCAGCGGCCTAAAGCTCATCGTGGCCAAGGGGGACAACCGCTTCGACATCGACATGCTCGCCGAGTGATCGCGACCACATCAAGTCGAGCCGATCGTCTGATACCACTTTTAGGGGCCTGTGTTTTTGCGTCGGGCAACTTCAGCGCAAAGCGAGGCAATTTTCGGCGAATTCACTTGGGCAATTTGTTCCTACGCGGAAAAATAGGAAGCCGGCGGAAACATTGCATTTTAGGTAGACTGCTCTACGATGGAGAAGCTAGATCATCGCTTTGATTGCGGAAATTTCACCAAGGAGATTCGGGATGAAGACGCCTGCCGTTGCCGCCCTGACGTTGCTGTTTGCCATGTTCGTCGGCCTGGTCGGATTTGTCGGTTGTAGTAATGAGGCCGAGTTAAAGCAGCTTAAGAACGACGCGAAAGAAGCCCGCGAAGAGGCTGAAGCACTGCGTGAAAAAAACGCCGAGTTGACCGACGAGATTGAGACGACCAAATCGAATTCCGCCATGGAATTGGATCAGGCGAAGATCGCCAGAAACAAAGCGGTTTCGGAAGCGGAGAAGGCCCAAACTTTGGCGGATGAAGCGGCGACGGCCAAGGCAGCTGCCGAGAAGGCGACGACCGAGTCCGCAGCCAATCTGAAGAAAGCCGAAGAAGCCCGCGATGCGGCGACTGCGGCACAGTCTGCCCAACAAAAGCAGATGACTGAAGCCAAAAGGGTGATCGAGACTGCTGCGGTAGAGAAACGTGCTGCGGAACTCGAAGTCAAGAATGCAAAAGAAGCAGCCAGCGCCGTAACGGCTGAAGCGGCCAAGAAGATGGAAGCGGCACAAGCCGCACAAGCAAAAGCGGACGCAACCGCCGCCCAGGCAAAGAAAGATCTCGAAGCGATCACCAAGACCCGTGATGAAATCGCCGCACTGACCGAAGCACTGCAAGGCGAACGCGACGCTGCGAAGATGGAACGGGAAGCGGCCAATGCCGCTCAGGACGTTGCTGCCAAACAAAAAGAAGCCGCGCTGGCGGCGCTCGCCGCGGCGGCGACTGCGAAGGCCGAAGCGATCAAAGAGAAAGGCCGCACCGATGATTCGCTCGCCAAGCTGGAAGCCCAAGACGCTGCGTTAAAGGCGCAACAACTTGCCGCCGAGCAAGCCCAAAAAGAAGCCGAGCGGGCACAGAAAACCGCGGCCGAAGCTACCGAAGCAGCCGCAATGGCCAAAGCCGCCGCGGTCGAAGAAAAGTCGGCCGCCAACAAAGTCTTGCTCGCCGCCCGCGAAGAACAGAAGACGGCCGAAACGGCTCGCCAGGCCGCGATGGCCGCGAGCGAAGCCGCCAGCGCCGCCCAGGCCGCAGCCGCAGCGGAACGCAAAGCCGCAGCCGCCGAACGAGCTGGCGTAGCCGACAGCATCGCCAAACT
>CALBTA010000241.1 GCA_937967755.1 uncultured Planctomycetaceae bacterium
ATCGCGTCGAAGATCGCTTCGCGCTCTTCAATTTCGGCGAGTACCAGCGAGTCGTGGTCTTCGCCGAAGACGCCGGCCAGCGAGCGGATGAACTCGCCGCTGCCGTAGGGGCTTTCGACTTGCCCGTAACAGAACAGGTTCGCCGCGGGCAACAGGTACTTCGCCAACATTGTCAGCGCCCGTTTGTTGTCCTCGCCCCAGTTGTCGCCGTCGGAAAACTGAAAGCAGTAAATGTTCCACTCGGAAAGGGGAAAGTCTCGTTCGATCACGTCGGCGCAAACCCGATAGGCCGAGCTGATCCGCGTGCCGCCGCTTTCCCGCGTGTGGTAAAACGTGTGTTCGTCAACCTCTTTCGCGACCGCGTCGTGGATGATGTACCGCCGTTCGATTCCCTGGTACTGGCTTTTCAACCAGGTGTCGATCCAAAACGCCGCGGTGCGGACGATCGACTTCTGTTCGTCGGTCATCGAACCCGACACATCCATCATGTAAATGATCGCCGCGTTCGCCTCGGGCTGTTGCGTGGTGGTCCAGGATCGGTAGCGGGCATCTTCCTTGCGCGGCACGACCTTCGGCCGGGCGAAGTTGTACTCGCCGGTCACGATCTGGCGCTTCAACGCCTGCACATAGGTGCGGCGGAAGTGCCGCAGCGATTCCGGCCCGGTTCGGCGGAGGCTGTTGTACTTGTTTTTGTTTTGCGAAATGTTCGCGGCACCTTTGGGCTCGATCCGCGGCAGTTCCAATTCATCGCCGAGAATTTCCGCCAGCTCTTCCAGCGGAATATCGACTTCCAAAATATGCTGCCCCGCCTCGCTACCCGCTTCGCCCGGCCCGTCTTCCGGTTGCCCGCGGGCGATCGGGTCGCCGACATCGCCTTTGCCTTGCCCCACGCCGCCGTTGCCGTTCTTTCCATACCGAAAATGCGGCACGTCCAATTGCGGCACCGGAATGCTGACCAAGTCACGCCCCTTGCGCCCAATCATCTCGCCCTGGTTGACGTACTTGCGCAGGTTCTCCCTGATCTTGCCGCGAACAATCTCACGGAAGCGCGTTCGGTCTCGGTCAATCTTTTGGGTCATGCTTGGTCTAAGTTGTGTCGCGGTTAGTGTTCAACCCCGAAAGACGCTAAATACACGAAAGAAGGAAATTGAAGTTGTCGCCTGCGGCGACGCAGTCGCAAAAATATTTTGTGTATTTCGTCCCTTTCGTGGTTGCAAAAAAGAACTACCAATCCGCCCGACTAACCTTCCTTCACATCTCCCCGGGCGAAGATGCTGGCGACGAAGTTCAGCACATCGGTGGCGCTTTCTTCGTCGTAACCGTAGTCGCGGATCAGCCGGCCTTTGACGACATCAATCTTCTGCTGCGTTTCCTGGTCGACAACATTCGACACCAGGCTGGTCAGCTTGATCGAGTCCTTCTGGTCTTCGAACAATTTCAACTGCAACGCCTTGTGCAGCCGTTCGTTCGTCTTGTAATCGAACGTTTTGCCATCGATCGACAGGGCGCCGATGTAGTTCATGATCTCGCGGCGGAAGTCGTCTTTGCGGCTGTCGGGGATGTCGATCTTTTCTTCGATCGACCGCATTAGCCGCTCATCCGGCTCCTCGTACTGGCCGGTGTACTTGTTCTTGACCTTCTCACGCTGAGTGTAGGCCTTGATGTTGTCGATGTAGTTGCCGCACAGCCGGGCCAGTGCGTCTTCGTCGGCGGCAATCGCCCGTTGCACTTCGTTTTTGACGATGTTCTCGTACTCCTCCTTGACGACCTGCAACAGCTCGCGGTAGCGGCCTTTGGTCTCATCGTTGTTGATCAACGAATGGTGCTTCAGCCCCGACTCCAACTCGTTCATCACCATGAACGGGTTGATGCTGCGGGCATCGGGATGGGCGACCAGGGCGTTGGAAATCTTGTCCTGCACATAACGCGGCGAAATCCCGAGCATCCCTTCGTTAGTCGTCTCGTTCTTCAGTTCCTTGACGTTCTCTTCCGTGAAACCGGGCAGGCTCTTGCCGTTGTACAGCTTCAGCTTTTGCAGCAACGTCAGGCTGGCGTTCTTCGGGTCTTCCATCCGTGTGAGCACCGCCCACATCGCCGCCATTTCGATGGTATGCGGGGCGATGTGTTTGCCCTTCACCTTCTCGCTGTTGTAATCCTTCTCGTAAATTTGGATTTCGTCGTCCAGCTTCGTGACGTACGGTACGTCGATCTTCACGGTCCGGTCGCGCAGGGCTTCCATGAACTCGTTGCTTTGCAGCTTGCGGTATTCCGGTTCGTTCGTGTGGCCGATGATGACTTCATCGATGTCGGTCTGCGCGAACTTCTTCGGCTTCACCTTATGTTCCTGGCTGGCGCCGAGCAGGTCGTACAGGAACGCCACGTCCAGCTTCAGCACTTCGATGAACTCGATGATGCCGCGGTTGGCGATGTTGAATTCGCCGTCGAAATTGAACGCCCGCGGATCGCTATCGCTGCCGTACTCGGCGATTTTGCGGTAATTAATGTCACCAGTCAGTTCGGTGCTATCCTGGTTCTTCTCGTCCTTCGGCTGGAACGTGCCGATGCCGATGCGGTCCTGCTCGCTGAGGATCAGGCGTTTCACGCGGACATCTTCAATCACCCGCGTCCAATCGCCGTTGTAGTTCCGCAGCCGCTCGCCATACATGAAACGGCAGAACGGGCAAAGCTCGCCGGTGATTCTGACTTGTCGGTCGTCTTCGCCGCGGCCTTCGTTCAATTGCGCTTCGACGTCTTTGCGGAAATTGTTGGAAATCAGGTGCAGCGGTTCTTCGTGCATCGGACACCAATGAACTTGCTCCATGTCGTCGGGGTGCTGTTCATCCACCCAACCCAACGTATAGAGCGCACCTTGATCGGTCGCCGTGTAGCGCTCCAGGCCTTTCTTCAACAGCCGGGCGATCGTGCTTTTGCTGCTGCCGACAGGGCCGTGCAGCAGCAACACGCGCTTCTCAATGCCGTAACCGCGGGCGGCGCTCTTGAACGCGTTGACCAGTTGCTCTTGCGATTCCTCCAACCCGAAGATCGCATCCTCGCCGTGGTTGTCCGGGTCGTCGAAGAAGCGGTAGCGGGTCTTCGTTTCCCGCCCAACGTTGTACGTCTCTGTCCCGAAGGACATTACCATCTCGTAAACGCGCTCGAACGCGTTGCGGGTCGCGGCCGGTTGTTGCCGGACCAGGTCCAGGTATTCAGCGAACGTGCCCGTCCAATTCTTCTTGCGGAATTGATCGAGGTCTTGCCGCTGCGCAACCAGTGAAATGATCTCTTGTCCGCTCATGATTTACCCCAGGTATAAAGTGATGCAATGAATTCGATATCGTGCGTCTGTCGGCGCGCACGCTTTGCGCCGGCAAACATCTGTGACTGCGCAGCAAGACACACGCTACGCTCGAAGAGTTCGGCGAGCCGGAAGACAACACCGGCCTGCCGCCGTGTGAGCGGCCGTGCGGCTAACCATCGCCGCCAGCGGGAAGTTGGAAAAGAACGCTACACGAGGCGGGAAGCATCCGGGCAGGGGTGACGTCGTGTCACAAGTCTTTAAGGGTCAGGCCCATCCTGTGCCTGCCAATTTGTCCTACCTCTTAACACTATCTAAGTATTCCTTCGATTACCAAATAGATCAATCCGAAAATATCGCCTTGTTTCGCAGGGCCGAAAGAATGTCCCATTTTGAAACCGGCCTGTTGGCTTTCGATGAGACGTAACTTGTATACTGTGAACGAGTTACGGCCATTGTTGTGAAGTTCGTTTTCGGGCAAGTGTCGGATTCGACACAATCGGACTCAGATTATGATTCGACGGACAGATTGGGTTGTAACTCGTACGATGGTATTCCAAGGCCGTCGAAATAGAAATCTCAAATCACTCGACCGCCTAGGAAGACCGTCGTACCGAACTTCGTGACTGCAACATTCCCTGTCGGGCAGTGGCTGAAAGATCGCGTCTTCGCGCGGATCGTTGGCAGCCAGCTTGTTTACACGGCATGTTGGGAAGACCCGCGCGTCGACCGGGTGGCGCTGGGGATCGGTGAAGGCGATCAGGTCGTTGCCATCACCTCAGCCGGTTGCAACGTGCTGGACTATGCGCTCGATGATCCGGGGCACATCTTTGCCGTGGATATCAACCCGCGGCAAAACGCGCTGTTGGAATTGAAGGTTGCTGGTGTTCGCAACTTGGATTTCGAAACGTTCTTCAGATTATTCGGCGAAGGAAGTATTCGCGGTGCACGGCGAATCTATGAATCTTCGATGCGCACCGAGTTGACGACCGAAGCCCGGCGATTTTGGGATCGCCATATCGATTGGTTCGACGCGCAGCAGCGCTCGTTCTATTTTCGCGGAACGGCCGGCGCGTTCGCTTATCTCAACGCCTTGCACATCAATCACGTTTTGCGGCTGCGCGAACCGGTGAATGAACTGCTCAACGCGGACAGTATCGAGCAGCAGCGTGAGATCTACGACACCCAGCTTCGCGATCGGTTTTGGTCGCCTCTGAAGCGGGCGCTGCTCCGCGGCGATTTGTTGCTCGCCCTCAGCGGAGTTCCGCAAGACCAGCGCCGCATCGTTGAAGAGCAATACGGCGGCAGTATCGCGGCTTATCTGCAAGAGACGGCCGAGCGGCTGATCTACAACCAATCGCTGGCCGACAATTATTTCTGGCGAGTCTATCTGACCGGGAAGTTCACACGGGATTGCTGCCCCGGCTATTTGCAGCCGGAAAACTTCGCCCACCTGAAGGCCGGGCTGGTCGATGGCATATCGTGGCATTCGATGCCGCTGCTTGACTTTCTGCGGCAACACGACGAGCCGCTGACCCACTTCGTCCTGCTTGACCACATGGATTGGCTGCACCGCCGGCAGCGGGACGTTTTGGCCGCGCAGTGGCAGGCGATCATCGATCGGGCCGCCCCCAACGCCCGCGTCATCTGGCGAAGCGGCTCGCCTAATTCCGACTTCGTCGACCGAATCGAAGTCACCATCGGCGGACGAAAACGCACGCTGGGCGATGTCCTAAAATACAACCGCGAAACGGCCGAGCAACTCGCCGCCCGCGAAAGCGGCTTCGCGCGGCGGGC
>CALBTA010000242.1 GCA_937967755.1 uncultured Planctomycetaceae bacterium
CCGGAATGACCGTGCCATCTTCGTACGTCACCTTGCCGGTGATTTTCACGTGCTTGAATGGTTCGCCCCCGCAGCCCGCCAGAAGCAAGGCGAACAAGGGCAAACCCATCCAGCGACGTACAAGCAGAAAAGCTGGAAAACTAAGATATTCTTTCATGGCCACATGGTACAAGCGCACTGCAAACGTGACAATCTCCTAGCCGATTTTTAAGGAATTTCTGCTTCGCCCTTGAAAAGCACGTGCCCGCCGACGCTGCCCACTTACGAAGCTGTCGAGTCTGACTGGACCACGTGCACCGGCAGGGGCGAATCGGCATCGATGTGTACGTCGCGCTGCGGGAAGGCGATGACGATTCCGGCCTGGCGGAACAGTTCGTCGATTCGAAACCGCATGTCGCTTTCGATCTGACGCATCTCGGTCATGGTCCGCACCTCGACCCAAAAGCGAACCTCAAACAGCAACGAATTGTCGCCGCGCGCTTGGAACAAAACGAACGGCTCGGGCAACTTCAGGGCACGCTGTTCTTCGTCCGCTGCTTGCAATAACAACCGCCGGGCGTCGGCAGTCGGCGACCCATAGGCGATGCCCACCGCCACACTGGCGCGCAGCTTGTTGTCTCCCAGCGTGAAGTTCATCACGTTGTTTTCCAGGAACGAACTGTTGGGCACGATGATGTCCATGTTCGTCGCGGTCCGCACTTTGGTACTTCGCGCCCCAATGGCGATCACCGTACCGGTCAGGTCTTCCAGTTGAATCAAGTCGTTCACACGGATTGGCCGCTCGGCCAACAGAATCAGGCCGCTGATGAAATTGTTGATGATGTTCTGGCTGCCAAAGCCCACCCCAATCGCAATCGCCCCGCCCAGGAACGCGAACGCGGTCAACGGAACATTCACGAACCGCAACGCAGTGAACGTGAACAACACCAGCAACACGTAGTACGCCAGCGTCTGAATGGCCGCCGCGCCCGCCTCGTTGATGCGCGAATGCCGCTGTAGACGGCGACCGATCAATCGGCTCAATCGCCGCGAAGCGTAAAGCCCAACAAAAAACAACAACACCCCCAGCACGATCGCCCCGATGGTGATCGCCTTATCGTCAACTCGCGTGACCTCCGTCGCCCACGTGCGCGCAAGCCGGTCCCACCCGTCCGAAAGCCAGGCGGGCACTTCCCAACCAAACAGCCGATCGGGCGGGGCGTCCGGCTCTTGAGAGAGCAAGCGCCTCGGCATCGCGGCCAACCACCCCAACGCCGCAATAGCGGCGGCAACTTGTTTGCTCATCGCGCGTTTTCCCAAGGGAGCGGACATCTCGCCGCCATCGTCAGGAAAACCGCTTCGGCGCACAAGGTTGATTTTTCTTGACGCCGTAGTTCAATTTGTGGCCTGCGTTTCCAGCGTGAAATCGAATTCATTCTCGCCGCCGTCCGTCACGCTGGCGGTCAGCGGGGTGGTGCCGGCTTCGGCATACTCAGCCGGCAAGCCATCGTCGTTGGCGGTCAGGTCGTCGTACTCCACAATCCGGTTGTCGGCGATGCCTTGGGTCACGGTAACTTTGTAATCGCCGACCATCGCTCCGCTGGCCTGCTGCCCCGGCTTCACATAAGTATTCAACGTGTAACGCCCCTGGGCATCGGTCATTCCGCTGGCCGGCTTGGTCTCGCCGGTGCCTGTGGGGTGAAAGCCGATTTGCGCATCGGCAACGGGCTGACCGTTCATCGTAACCGTGCCGCTCACCTGCTGCGTCGGAGGCCCGCCGCCAGAGCAGCCCAACAGCGATGCGCCAAACAGCGATCCCAATAGCACAAACGTATTACGCACAAATAAGTTCCCCGTTTCGATGGTCTAGCCAACATCGCTTCAAAAACTGCCTGCCGAAATCACTTCTCCGTCGCGGCGGTCGCCGAGGGCCTGATAGCTCGTGTGGTCGATGGTTTCGCTGATAAAATGGACCGAGCCGTCACAGAACACGAACAACGCGCCGCCCGCGTGCTGCGATTTGAAACCCATCGACGTGTTCCAAGCGTTCTCTTTGTTGTGGCATCCGCTGCCGCCGAAGTTGACGTCGCCCGGCACGCCGTTCTCGCCGGGGCAGGTTGGGAAGTTGATCGGGGCGGTCGTGGCAAACCACAGCCCTTCCGACTTCGCCCAACTTTTCCGCCACAGGAAGCCGCTGCACCAGCCGCGCACTTCGCCCATGGCGATGGTGTTGCTCGTCCCGTCACGAATGTCATCGATGCTGGCGGCCCATGTGCTGCGGCCGAACACGCCAGAGGTCTTATCAGGCCAGGGACAATCGCTGCGGATGTTCCCCGGCCCGGCGGAGTTGCAGTCCGGGGCCTTCGATGTGCGGCTGAACCAATCTTCGCCGTCGTCGTCGTGATCGAAGTCCACACCCCCATCGCCCACGATGGTCGCCAGGTTGCAACCGCTGCCGCTGCGCATCACTTGGGCACCGATGCTGCCGGCGTAATTGGTCATCGCCCTACCGTTTTGAAATCCGCCCCGGCTGTCGCTGGGGCAACGGAACAGTTTCACTTCGTGTTCCTGCAGCGGCTTGCCGGAAATGACCTGATCGCCCGGCAGTGCCGCCAGCGAAAAGTCGATCCCGTCGTACAAGTTCGCTTGCTCGACAAACGGCAGCAGATGGACCAGGTGCGAAGCGTGATCCCGATCCTCCCACGGTTCAGCGTGCTGGATCACGTGGTTGATATTGCATGGGAATGTTCCGAGCTGGGCCTGATAATTCTGCAACCCCAGCCCCAACTGCTTCAGGTTATTGCTGCACTGCATCCGCCGCGCCGCTTCGCGGGCGCTTTGCACCGCCGGCAACAACAACGCCACCAAGATGCCGATGATCGCAATCACCACCAGCAGTTCCACCAGCGTAAAGGCAGTTCGTTTCATCGGCGTGTGAAGGATGAAAAGGAATGGGTACTTGGGTCATGAACAGAAGCCGCTATCAGTTTATCAAAGAACATCCGTCAGGCGAATCAACTTTTCGACGCCACGCAAATCGTAGTATCCCCTTCGTCTCCCACGGTGGTAATGTCAATGTTCAGAAACTGCTTTAACACATCGATGTGCGTCCGCGTATGTCCTGACAGTGTATGTGTACGATACCGTGCTGCGTGGTCAGTGCCGGCGTCGGCTTGATGCGCTGCGATGCCCAGCGGCAACAACAACTGGTCGGCCAGGTACTCACCGACGGGCGCATCGCTTTTCAGGTAGCGCCGAACTTCCTTGGCGACACCCGCTGCCACCCGTTCGGCGCTGACACCTTTTTGCCCGAAGCCGACGAACATCTCGCCAAGCTGCTCGAACTGAAGCGTCGCCATCACTACGTTGCCCGGCCCGTTGGAGTCGACTTCGGCGATTTTCAGTTGTTTCTTCTTCCAGCCCAACTTGCTGCGGAGCGTGCCAATCTCGCGCTCCGCAATGTGCACCGGCAAACACGAGACCATCGCGACGGCCTCTTGCCGCAACAGCTTACCCCGTTCCAGCAAGTCGAACGGTTTCAGCTTTTCGCAAGGCTGAACATGCATCACCGCTTCGCCGCCGCCGGCTGGGTAAAACCCGTGGCGGATCAACTCGCACCGAAATCGCGGGCCCATCCGCTCGATCAGCGGCAGGTAAACGTTTGCCAGGTAGTCAAACGGCGGAGCCATGCCGTTGTGCGTGCCCCCTTTCAGCCGCAACTGCGAAGGCCCGTCGGCGATCATCAACGCCGGCAGAACCGTTTGCAGCACCAGCGACGTGCTGCCGGCCGTTCCGACATCCAATGTGTACTCGCCCGGTTGCACAATGCCCGGCCCAAACGTCAACTCGCTTGACCGCAGCTCGGCCCCTTCAACGCCTCCGCCGCAAACCCGGCGGGCCGCTTCGACGGCCGTCAGGTGTTGGCGGGCCAAGCCGGGATTCTTCCGCCGCGCACGGATACCGCGGATGCGGATCGGCTGACCCGTCACCATCGAAAGGGCCAAAGAAGAGCGAACAATTTGCCCCCCGCCCTCGCCTGAAGAACCATCGATCTCAATCATTTTTTGTAGAATGTAGGGTGAGTTGTTTTTGTTTCACTAAACTTGATTCGCATCCTTAAGACACATCGCTCGCGAAACGTTCGCGCCCGTGTGCCATGAGTCTACTTGAATTCCCTCCTTTCGTTCCGCACCGCCTGTTGCGCGGTGGGCATGCTCAAACGGTTGCCGCGGTTTATTTGCCGGGGTCGCGGTTCGATTATCAGGCGACGCCGCACTTTGTCGAACTGGACGACGGCGACCAAATTGTCCTACACGAAGACCGACCTGAGCAGTGGCAACCGGGCGGGCCCGTAACGCTGCTGGTCCACGGCTTGGGCGGCTGCCACGGCAGCCCTTACATGGTACGCATCGCCAGCAAGCTCCGCGCCGCTGGTGTTCGGGTGTTCCGGATGGACCTGCGCGGCTGGGGAGCCGGCACGCAAATCGCCCAAAACGCATTCCACGCCGGCCGAACGGGCGACATCGCCGCATCGATAGCCAAGATCCAGCAGCTTGTACCCGAGAGCAAGATTGCATTGGTTGGTTTCTCCCTGGGAGCCAACATGGTTTTGAAACTGTTGAGCGAAGTTGGCGAAGGCACGCGGGAACAGTTGGCCGTCGATCGCGCGCTGGCCGTTGCCCCGCCGATTGATTTGATGAGCTGTTGCCGCCATCTCAGCAGCCGCGTCGGAAGGATTTACGACCGCGAATACACACGATTCATGTGGAAGCACCTCCTCTCGCGGGTGGACGTTGTTCCTGATTTTGCCGCGGCCGCCCGAAAGCAACGCCCGCGTGGGATGTTGGATTTCGACGTCCGCTTCACGGCACCGATGGGCGGGTTTGACAGCGTCGAACAGTACTACGGCTCCGCCAGCAGCAAATCGCATCTGCACAAAATTACTGCGCCTACCACCATCCTGATTGCCGACGACGACCCGATCGTTCCGGCCCGGTTGTTCGACGATCTGCAACTCGCAGGCAGCGTCGCCATCCACCGCACCGCAGCCGCCCGCAACATAGGCTACAACCCCGCCCGCAACGGAGAACCCGACCGCCGCTGGCTAGACTGGCGGGTTGTAGAGTTCGCCACGTTATAGCGCCCGGCACCGGCGGGCGGCGTAGAACGGACCTCCAGGTCCGTACACGCCGAACGGGAACATGCGAACTAACAATCCTCACTCCGAGCCCTTCCGTCCACTCTCTTGAACCACGACTTGATCCTTCATCCGCTGCTTCCGATCCAGATATTCCAACAACCACGCGGCGGCGCGCCATGATTTTCGGCTGGCGGCGTAGAGTTCGCGCAGCGGGTCGGCCCGGGCTT
>CALBTA010000243.1 GCA_937967755.1 uncultured Planctomycetaceae bacterium
CCTCGTTCACGAGTTGTCGCGACTCTCGGAAGCAGAGACGCAAGCCGTGCTGAAAGAGAACAAAATCTACCCGCTGATCATGTGCGCGGCGTTCTCTCCGGACGGATCAAAGTTGCTGACAGGCGACAACAACAATTTGGTTCAAATCTGGGATACCACTTCCGGCGAGCTGATCGCGAAGCTGGATGATCACGTTGAAGATGTGATGTCGATTGAATTCTCCCCGTCCAGCAATCACTTCGCCACGGCATCTTGGGATGGAACTTCTCAGATTTGGGACGCGAAGACAAACAAGGCCCTGCACATGCTGCGCAACGATCGCGAAACAACCGCCTACGACATTGATTTCTCGCCAGATGGGGCGATTCTTTACTCGGCTGGGAACGCCACCGAGGTCGTTGCGTGGGACGTGGAAACTGGCGAGCGCATCTCCACCATGCGCGGCCACGGATCGCCCGTCATTGGTGCATCGGTTTCCGCCGACGGAAAGCTGATCGTATCGGTTGGTGCGGGAGACAAATCAGTGCGGTTCTGGGATGCCAAAACCGGAGGCACGTTAAGCGTATTGCGGAACTCGCCTGACCAACCGCGGGTGGCGAAGTTTTCGCCCGGCGATCCTTCGCTGTTGGCCACCGTTTCGGGCAACGCCGGTATTCGCTTGCTTCGTTACGAAGGCGAAGAAGAGGGCGAGCGGGGGAACATTCGTGTCGGCGCGGATGGGTTGACGATCGTACACCAGGAAGTCTCTGACGATCACCTCTCGATGCCGCCGTGGCAGTCGTTCAAAGCCCCCATCGATGGCGTATTGGTTCGCGTGGAGTTGCAGCCGGCGTTGGCGGTTGGCGCCGAAGGTGATCTTTCGATCTACGGGGGTGAAGGGACGGGCGGCGAGAAGCTGCACACGCAACGTTACCGAATTGCGGACACCGGCGACGATCCGTGGAAAGCGTTCGAACTGGTCGAGCCTGTCGCGTTGCACCAAGGGGTGACCTACACCGTCGAGTGCGGCGGAGCTATCGGCATGTACCACTCGAAGGTTGACCGCTACGGCGATGGCCGGGCGAGCCAGCGCTGGGGAGGTGACATGGCGTTTCGCTTGTACTTCAAACCAGACGAAGAGTAACCCGGGCGCTTATTCATACAGGCGGGCCAGTTGGCTGATGCGGCCGAGGTGATCGGTCAACAGCAATGCGCCGTCTTCATATCGCCAACGCAAGTTTAGCAGGCTGCCATCGGCCCAAGTGATGCGCAGCAGATCGCCGTCGGCGGTGTATGTTCCGCGCAAGGTCCGAGCAGGCCGCAGCAGGGTCGTGTCGTCCAATTGACGCGGCCGCGATTGGTCGTACTCCAATTCGACTTCTCCCCCGGGCGTGAACATCAGGCGGGCGCGTTCGGCTTTCCACGTTCCGAAAACTGCCATAGCGCTTTCAGTAGCGCCGGTCGCCGGGTCGTCAAACAGCAGCGGTTTTCCGATTGCCATTCGCTCTAGGAGTTGTGCGATGTGCGAGGCGGTCTCCGCGCTGGTGTGCCGCGCGTGCAGTTCGACGATGCCCCACTCAGTGGCGATGATGCGGTGCGAACCGCGCACTTCCACCGCACGGTCGCCATCGCGGAATAGGGCGTGGAATGGTCGCTCGGCAGCTTGATGACTGCCAACTTCGATCAGCGACGGCCGCTCGACTTTTGCCCCTTCGGGGAGCGCCGACCGCAGGCGCTGCTCCAGCGCCTTTTTCAGCGCCGCGGGCGCGCTTTCCTGTTGCGGGTTCACGTGGTAACTAACCCAAAGCCCGTCGGTCATGTCTGCACTGCCGGTGAATTGGCCCGGCGTTATATATAGCCGCACATGCCGAAGCTCGTTGGTTTCGGTCACACTCCACTGGGGCGGAACGGTAAACTCAATCGCCTCGGCGGCAAAGCGAACGATGTCGTTGAACTCCGCGCCGGGCGGGGGCGGAAGGGGCGTGAGTGGCCCGATGTCGGCCGGCGAAAGTTCTTGCGCATATTCGCCAGCAAACGGCCGCTCGCACCCGTCTATTTGCGGCGGGGGTGGAAGTTCTGAAGAGGCGATGATTTCAAAGTCTTCGACGACGAACTCGTCCAACGCATCGGACGCATCTGAGGAAAACAGCTCTCCGATGACGGTCGAAGTGATAGACTCGTGTTGCTCCGAAGCGGGCGGAGCCGGCAACCAACGCAATCGTGGCTTCACGTAGGCGCTAGGAAGCGGCTGGGTCGGTCGCCCGCTCGTCAGCATCCAACGCGCAAAGCCCGATGGCGACGCCCCGGCTGGAGGCGTTTGAGCGAATGCCGCTTCGCTTCCGGCACAAATAGCCAGAAGCGCGAGCAGGATGGCGAGCGTCCGTTGCATGGTGGTCCGATCTTTACGACTTAGCGCTGAATACCGCGTCTTCTTTTGAATCGGCCCAACGAGTGCATCATGCAAGCACATACCCACCGCCTTCCGAATATGAGGCGTTGCGATGATTAGAACCTGAGAAATCGACACGGTCGTCATTGCCGACGCGTCAATCTTGTGGCCAACTTCCGCCGAACTGCTTACACTGAAAGTTCACGTCTTCCCTAACCGCCGCCGCAATCCTCTCGAACCAGCCTTGAGCACGCTCACCAAGAACGAGTCGAAGCATACCTCCCGCTTCATTGAACCGACCGCCAGCCGCCAACAGGTTTTGGTGCTGTGGGTGTTGCGGGCGCTGGCTTTGCTGGCCTGTTCGGTGAGCGGTTACCTGGTTTGGATCGCGCTGTCGGCGGGCGAGGCGGTTGGTTGCGGTGGGGCGATGGACTGCGACGCGGTCCTGCAGAGTTTCTGGTCGAAGTGGCTGGGTCTGCCGGTTTCGATTCCGGCGCTGTCGATGTATTTGACGTTACTGTTCGCGTTGGCATTCGCAGGCCCGCTGGCCCCGGATAACGTTCGCAAACTAGCGTGGACATTGACCACCGCCCTCACTTCGTTGGCCGCATTGGCGGCGGTGTGGTTTGTGTTCCTGCAGATGGCCGTTGTGCAAGCGTTCTGCACCTGGTGCTTCACGGTTCACGTCGCCGGCTTGGGAATGTTCTTGCTGGCAATCTCCTGCGGGTCACTGGCGATGGGCCGCAAACTGCTCGTCGGGTCGGCATTCGGGGCAGTCGGAGTGGCGGCCTTGATCGCCGGGCAGTACTTTCAGGAAGACACCTCGGGCGGACTGGTGGAAGACAATGTCACCAACGCAGCCAACACACCCGTCGTGCGGCTCGATGCGGGGCAGGCCCGGGCCGAAGACGGTTCGGGGAATGAACCACTGCCGGGTGGGATCTCCATGTCAGACCTGGATATCTTCCGCATCGAGCCGGGAGATGATGAACCGGGCGATGATAGCAATCCGCCCATCACGCTGGATCCGCCCACGGTCGAAACTCCGGACCCGCCATCCACTCCGCCAGCGCAAATAGACCCGGAGGCAAGCGACGAAGGAAAGCAACGCCTGTTGACCGTGCTGGGCGGAACGGCCGAGTTGAACGCGTATCAATACCCGATCATCGGCTCGTACGAATCGGATCACCTGGTGGTCGAACTGTTTGACTACACCTGCCCGCATTGCCGCTCGATGCATCGGCAATTGGCCGCGGCCAAACCGCGATTCAACGGCCGCGTTGGGTTTCTGCAAATACCCGTTCCCTTAAACACGGCGTGTAACCCGCACGTGACGCGCGACAGCGAAAAGCACCGGGACGCGTGCGAGCTGGCCGCGCTGGCGTTGGCGGTTTGGCGAAGCCAGCCGGCGAAGTTCGAAGAGTATCACAACTGGCTGATGAAGGACGATCATCCCCCAGCGGTGACCGACGCGCGGGCCGCGGCCGAACAACTCATCGGAACGGAACAACTCATCGCACAGTTGGGCGACCCGCAACTCTCCGGGCGTATCGCTGTGGGCGGGCAGTTGTACAAACTCGCGCGCTTCGGCTCGATTCCCAAGCTACTGCTTCCCACGTCGGTGTTTACCGGCCGCGCCACCACCGAAGACGAACTGGTCGAGATGCTCACCCGGCATTTAGGGCTAGAGGGAAAATAGTAGTAGGCACGCTCCGCGTGCCGTAACCGAACAGCAAACACGCTCCTGCGATATAGCTGGATACGGTGGCTGGAAGCCCTCACTTCTTTCCGCACGGTGGCTGGAAGCCCCCGCTACTTGTCAAGAAAAAACGAAAGGGGCGAAGCCGATACGGCTTCGCCCCTTTCTTGTTCCCTGGCGCCGGAGCGAAACGAGTTCGCTCCGGCGCTCAGTTTTAAGTTCCACCGTGAAGCACTTGTCAAGGCAGTCGACCCAGAAACTGCCAGGCTGACAAGTCAATTGCTCCGACCCAGGAGGGTGGGTTGCGATCAAACTCCCGCAAATCTAATCGCAAGCGGTGGAACTTAACAATGGTTGACGCGGGTCGTCGCGGGAAATGCTCTCGTTGTGTTCGTGTCAAGCGGCGCGCCGAATGGGCTGAACCGCTGGAGTTGTGTTTGGGAAAAGAGCTAATACCCCTTGGGCGGCCTGCGCGTCAATGTCACTGAGCAAAACAATGTCGCCAAAGGTCAAAATATCTGGAAGTTCTTCTAAAAGTGCATCGCTATCTGCGCAGCGCCGGCAATGATCGCGCCGCATGCCAGCTTCCACCGCGCTGTCGATCAATGCTTCGGCGGCTGGTCCTGTCGCAATCAGAAAATCTGCCCCGGCAATATTAAGCAGCTCGCCGCTCGCTTGTGCGCAATCAGCGTCTTTACCAGGCCAGCCGCCGACGACCGCCACGCGGCGCTTGGCGTCCGAAGCGGTTGCCAGCAGTTCCAGCGCCGATGCCCGCGCCAAAGGGGAGCGGCTGGCGGTGTTGTCGATGAACTGAACCTCGCCACGGTCGATCGGTTCGCAACGCCCGGGCGGAATCGCCGCCTGACCAAGCCGCCAGGCAATCACGTCTTCGGCAATGCCGGCTTCCCGTCCGACGCACCAGGCGGCCAAGGCGCTCTCCAGGTAATGGCGCCCCCACGCCTTCACCCGCGCCACTTGCCCTTCGACTACGAACGATAGTAACGCCGGTTCACAGAACACGTGGGAAACAGCGGCATCGCATTCGCCGTTGCGGCCAAAAGTTTGCAGAGTTGGGCCCGCGCTTGCCAGAGCCCGCGGGTTGAGAACCGGTCCCGCAATCGCGGCGCCATTATCGGGAACGGTCGCGGCAAGTTCCTCCCACGGGCCTAGCTCCGCAAATGGACGTGCCCCCCCGGCCGCGAGCTTCGGATTGACGATCACCGCGATGTCCGCACAGCAAAGGTTCGCCGCCGCATCAAGCTCACTCGGGGTCGCCCCATGCATCTCGACGATCGCGTAAGCCTTGTCGTCATCAAGGTCCAGCAACTGTTCGGTCAGTTGGGCATCACTTGATGTTTCTTCCCGCCAAGGCGCACATGTGTCGCCGCCCAAAACAGCTTCGATCATGGCGCAAGTAATCGACTTTCCGATCGGTCCAGCGACCGCGATCACCCGGCCCGGAAATTCCGTGCGCGCAACTCGGGCCAGTTTCCAAACGGCCCAGTCCATGTCTTCCACGTGAATGCTGAACCGGCCTGCCCAGGGTTCAACAGGCGTCGTCGCACTGACAACACCCAACGCCCCACGCTGGTAGGCTTCCGAAGCAAACGCAGGGTTCGCAGCGCTCGTGGTCCCCGTGGCGAGCAGTACATCCCCTTCGCAGATGCGATCCATTCGGGTGACGAACCTGCCAAGCGGTTCCCACATTCCGCCCAGCGGCGGCAAGTCAGCCAGACGAAGCCGCCCGCCGACGATATCACTCAACGATTGAACATCAAACGCCATGGCGAATGCCCACTACGAAAGAGATCAGAAGTAGGTAGGACGGGTTTGAAACCCGTCCCACAAAAACGGCGGCTGCGTAGCGCTAGTCACCCAACATCCGCAGAATTTTCGGTTCGGCGGCTTCCTGCTGATCGGCCAGCACGATTTGCAGGGCAAATTCGGCGTCGTCAATCGACGAGCCGTCTGCCCGTTGCGATGGCTGCCCGGTGCAACCGGCGATCAACACGCAATCGCCCGGCTGGGCCTGCGAAAGCGCCCAGGCAATCGCCTGATCCCGATCAGGCATCGCATGCGCCTTGGCGGGTCGGTGGTAGCCGTCGATCACATCGTGAATCGCTTGCAGCGGCGGCTCGGGGCTGTAACCGCTGGTCGTGGTCAGCCCGATGTCAGTGCCCTTTTCCAAGATGCGGCCGATCAGCGGGCGATGCTCGTTGGGCATCGCGCCGTCGGCATTCGCCACACAAATCACGCGGCCGGCGGCAACTTGCCGGGCGGCACGCAAGCATGCGGCCAGGCGATCGGGCGAATCGGCGGAATCCACGAACATCGAAAAGGGTTGCCCGCATTCAATGCGTTCCATGCGGAAGGGCACGTTCTCGACCGCTTCCAACCCGCGCACGACCGTCGGCAGATCGATCCCCAGCGCCAGCGCCGCTGCCGCGACCAGCAAGCAGTTGGACAGATGGTGATCGCCGATCATCTTGGTTCGCAAGGGAATCATTTCGTCGCCGGCGGTCAGCAGCTAAGTTTGCTCCGACGCGAAACGTTTGACCAGGGTCGCCGAGATTTCCGCTTCGGCATGACTGGCCGCCGTCCTCGTATGGCAATCGAGCCGGTTCAGGATCTTCTGCGAACCGTGATCGTCGGCGTTGATCACGGCGAACCCCGTCGGCTTCAGTTGATCGAAGATGCGGCTCGACACAACCCGTTGTGCGCCGGCGGTATTTTGCAAGTGCGATTTGTCATGACGGACGTTCGTCAATATCGCCCCGTCCAATTGCAAGCCGGCGCTGCGCCGTTTCGCCAGGTCGCGG
>CALBTA010000244.1 GCA_937967755.1 uncultured Planctomycetaceae bacterium
CGAACAAGAAATTTCATATGACGACCGCCAAGGTTTGCATCCGTCCTTTGTCATTTATAATCCCTTATTCGAAATTCAAAATTCCTTCCGCCCTCACCCCGGCCCTCTCCCAGCGGGAGAGGGAGTTAGGGGGGCGGTACTACCACTTCCGGTACCACGAAGAGTAGCGGAGGCCGGTTTCGGCGTCGTCGTAGACGACCGTGTATTTCCCATTGTTCTCATCGCTGGAGATGATGATGTCTCCGACGGTCAGGCCGAGCTTTTGGGCGATTGAGTTCCGCTCGATCGACGTGACTTTGTTCCTCCCGCCGTACAGCATTTCGATGCCGATGCCCAGCGTCGGATCGTAGCAAACGGACGTGCCGATCACGCTGCCGCCGTTGCGGCCGAGCTTCATCTTCGCGTTGACCCACTGGCCGTTGCGAACGTTGATGACTGTCACGGTGATCGAACCGAAGCTGGTTCGCATCGCTTGTTCCAGTTGATCGAGCGTATCGACGTAGTAACCTTCGGCTCCGATCACGATGTCGCCTTGTTCCAGGCCGACCGTTTCAGCGGCCCCGCCCGGCGTGGTGGCGAAAACTTTCAGCCCGCGGCCTTCGTGCGATTCAATCGCCAGGCCGAGGTATTCCGATTGGGCCAGCACGGTGCCGACGCTGGGGCGGCGAAGCATCATCGCGTCTTGAGCGACGGCGGCGGCGGCGAAAACGCAAACAAACAAAGCGGCGATCGTGGTCTTGGTCTTCATCAGTCTCTCTCCTGAAAAAGCGGGTGAAAGTGGCTTGAACTGCCCCCATACGGGCAACCGGCCGCTGGAGCCGACAGGCCAAAGTGGGATGGGTTTGGAACCCTTCCAGCCGGAATTTCAGGTCAATAGACGGGTTACAAACCCGTCCTACTTACCCACGGTGATTTTCAGCTAAACTGGGGCGGAAAATGGCGAACCCGGCTGGGTTACGCTTGTCTCGTTCCTCACGCCGGCTGTGCGCGACGGCACGGCTGCTTCCCCACCTGAGAAATACGTTCCGCTCTTCCTGTGGCCGAAAAACCCCCATCATCGACAGCTTCGCAACACACGTTGTGGACGATTGCCGCCGGGCAGCGGATGCGGTACGCCGCGGCGATTGCGGCGATGGCGGTTGGGACGATCTTTTTGCTGCTGGTCCCATACGTTTTGAAGATTGCCCTGGACGCGATTGCCGACGGCACGGCGACGATGTGGCAAGTGCTGTTGCCTGCGGCGCTCGCCATCGTGGCGTTCAATGCGGTGCATGGGTTCTTCACTTACCTCCGCGGGCGATGGGCGGCCCAGGCCAGCGAGGGCATTGTTCGCCGGCTGCGGCATGAACTTTACGCTCACTTAGAACGGCTGCCCTGTTCGTATCACGACGTGGCCGATACCGGCGACCTGGTGCAACGCTGTTCGTCGGACGTCGAAACGCTGCGCGTATTTCTTTCTGCCCAGGTGGTCGAAATCGCCCGCGTCTCGCTGTTTTTGCTGATCGCCATCCCGATCATGTTTTCGCAAAGCATCGGCATGGCTTTGTTGTCGCTCGCCGCGTTTCCGGTGCTGATTACCTTCGCGATTATTTTCTTTCGCAAAGTTCGGCACCTGTTCGAGCAAGTCGATCAAGCGGAAGGGCGGTTGACCACCGTGCTGCAGGAAAACCTGACCGGCATTCGGGTCGTCCGCGCGTTCGCCCGGCAAGAATTTGAGATTGAAAAATTCTCCGAGCGCAATGCCGACTTCCGCAACCTCGAGTACCGCCTGTTCCACGTGATGGCGAATTATTGGACGCTGTCCGACTTGATCGTCTTCGCACAGATCGGACTGGTGCTGATTGGCGGCGGGTATTTCGTGTTGCAAGGAACGCTGTCGCTGGGCACGTGGATGCTGTTTTTCTGGTTGCTGCGAACGATCATTTGGCCGGTCCGCCATTTCGGTCGCGTGCTGGCCGAGTCAGGCAAGGCGGTCGTCGCCATCGGTCGCATACGAGAGATTCTGGCCATCGATCCCGAAAGCGTCGAGCCGCGGCCCGATGCGCCCGTCGGCGGCGACATTGCCGTGCGCGATTTGACGTTCGCTTACGGAGATGGGCAACCGGTCCTCGACGGGCTGACGCTTGACATCAAAGAAGGCGAAACGGTCGCACTGCTCGGTCCGCCCGGTTCGGGGAAGTCGACGCTGGTGAATCTGCTGGTCCGCCTGTACGACTACCGCGATGGTTCAATCACCATCGGCGGGCGGGAGTTGAATTCGATCAACCGCTCGGCCGTTCGCGAATCGTTCGGCATGGTGCTGCAAGACCCGTTTCTGTATTCGAAGACCGTGCGCGATAACGTCATGCTGGGCCGCAGCAGCGCCGCCGATCACGAGGTGGAAGAAACCGCCCGGGCGGCTGACATTCATGAGAATATCGTCGAGTTCGAGCATGGCTACGACACGATGGTCGGCGAGCGCGGGGTCACGCTTTCCGGCGGTCAGCGTCAGCGGTTGGCCATCGCCCGAGCGCTGCTGAAGGACCCGGAGTTCCTGGTGCTGGACGACAGCCTCAGCGCCGTCGATACGAAAACCGAAGCCCACATTTTGCAGGCCCTCGCTTCGCGACGCGGCCGGCACACCACGATCCTGATCGCCCACAGGCTCTCGTCGACCCGGCTGGCCGACCGCATCTTCGTTCTGGATCGCGGGCGGCTGGTCGAACAAGGCACACACCACGAGCTGCTGGAGTCAGGCGGCCCCTATTCCCGCCTATGGAAGATTCAAGGCATGTTGGAAGAAGAGATTGAGCATGATTTGGCGCAAGGTTCGTAACGGGAGCTTCCAGCCACCGACAAGGTACGACGGTCTTCCAAGGCCGTCGAAAAGCGTCATGCATCGTTCGTCGATCGAAGATCGAACTAATATATTGCCGGGGAATTTACTCGTACTCGTCTTTTCGTCCTCGTTTTCTCGTACTCGATTAAGTGGGGCATCCGCCATCGAGTACGAGAAGACGAGGACGAGGACGAGGACGATGAGAGTGCTTATCGATTCCGCCAAACACAATCTGATCCTCGCGGCAACAATGACGCATACGCACATTTTAGACCCGATACCTGAACCCTAACACGCGGTGGCTAGAAGCCCCCGCTACGGATTGATGAGCGACTGGTTCGACGACGATCATGAAACGAAGGTCGATCTGCGGCTTTGGAAGAAGCTGTTGCGGTACACGCTGCGCTATCGCCGCACATCGTTGACCTTCCTGGTCGTGGCGTTCTGCCTGGCGATGACTGACCTGGGCTTCCCGCTGCTGACGGGCATCTTGATCGCCGATATCGAACAAAACGGGACGGCCGTCAATCTGCCGCTTTACGGGTGGCTGTTTGCGGGGCTGTCGGTCAGCATCTGTGCGTGCATCTGGGGCTTCATTGCCTGTGCGGGCAAAGTGCGGACGCATGTCAGCCACGACATCCGCCGCGACGCGTTCGTGCAACTACAACAGCTATCCTTCAGCTTTTACGACACCAAACCAGTCGGCTGGCTGATGGCTCGCCTGACTTCGGACTGCCAACGCCTGGCCAACATTTTGGCCTGGGGCGTGATGGATTTTATCTGGGGCACGATCCTGATGACGGGCATCACCATCGTGATGGTCGCTTACAACTGGCGGCTGGCGGTTGCCGTGCTGATCGTTGTGCCGGTGCTGTTCGCGGTCAGCGTGTTCTTTCGCAAACGCATCCTGCGAACGTCGCGGCTGGTGCGGAAGACAAATTCCAAAATCACAGCCGCCTACAACGAAGGCATCAGCGGTGTGCGAACGACGAAGGTCTTCGTGCGCGAAGCTGAAAACTTGCATGACTTCGACCTGCTGGCCGACGAGATGCGCGGGCATTCGATTCGCAACGCCGTGCTTTCGGCCGTCTACCTTCCGCTGGTGCTGACGCTGGCCAGCGTGGCGATCGCCCTGTCGCTGGCTTGGGGCGGGTACCAGGTTCAGGTCTTTGGCTTGCCGGTTGGCGAAGTGGTGATGTTCATGTACTTCGCCCAACTGTTCTTCCAGCCGGTGCAAGATATGTCGGCCTGGTTTGCCGAATTGCAGATGGCCCAGGCGTCTGCCGAACGGGTGATCAGCCTCGTCGAAGCCGTGCCCGAAGTGCGAGACAGCGACGAGGTTGCCCGGCGGCTGCGCGAAACCGGCGGCGACGGTCACGAAGACCGGCTGGACCACATTCAGTTCGAAAACGTCGACTTCCGCTACCGCACCGGCCCGCCGGTTCTGGAAGATTTCAACCTGTCCGTGCAACCGGGGCAGACGATCGCGCTGGTCGGGGCGACGGGTGGCGGCAAGTCGACGTTGGTCAATTTGCTGTGCCGGTTTTACGAACCGACCGACGGGAAGATTCTGATCGACGGCGTCGAATACCGCGAGCGCAGCTTGCTGTGGCTGCAATCGAACCTGGGCATTGTCTTGCAGCAACCGCACCTGTTCAGCGGCACCATCTCCGACAACATCCGTTACGGAAAGCTGGACGCCACAGGCGAGGAGATCGAGGAAGCGTCAAAGCTGGCCGGTGCGCACGAGTTCATCACCGACTTGGAAAACGGCTACGACACCGAAGTGGGCGAGGGTGGCAATCAACTCAGCCTGGGGCAGAAGCAGCTTGTCTCCTTCGCCAGGGCGGTGCTCAAACGCCCGCGCCTGATGGTGATGGATGAAGCGACTTCGTCGATCGATACCGAAACCGAGAAGCAAATTCAGCAAGGCCTGCAGCGCGTGCTGCGAGGGCGAACCAGCTTCGTCATCGCCCACCGGCTCTCGACGATTCGCGCCGCCGACCGCATCCTGGTGATCGACCACGGCCGCATCGTCGAACAAGGCACGCACCAGGAACTGATCGCCCTAGGCGGACGGTACCACAACCTCTACACCGAACAATCAATGCGCGACATCGTGCGGATTGATGATTTGATGAACGGCAACGGCAAAGCGACGTAGGGCGGGCACTCTTGCCCGGCGTCAAAACGGACAAGAGTGCCCGTTTTACGGAGGTTGCCGCCGATCCGCTCGCCGCATACAACCTTCCCTATGTACGCCCGTGCCCAAACCTGGTGGATGATTCTGCGCATCTGTCTGGAAGAACGCCTTGTTTACCGGGGCGATTTCGCGCTGGGCACGCTGATGCGGTTCCTGCCGATTGTCACGCAAATTTTTCTGTGGACCGCCGTCTTCGCCGCGGTCAGCCGCACCGAGATCGCCGGCTACTCGAAGAATGAGATGATCGCCTATTACTTGCTGACGATGCTCAGCCGGGCATTCTCCAGCATGCCAGGATTGGCCTCCGGCACCGCCCGGCAAATTCGTGAAGGGGAAATCAAAAAATTCCTCATCCAGCCGATCGACATGGTCGGTTTCCTGTTGCTGTCACGCGTCGCGCACAAGCTGGCGTATTACATGATTGCGATCGGTCCGTTCGCGCTCGTCTTTTTCCTCTGCCGGGGCTACTTCGGCGGCTGGCCCGACCCGCTCTGGCCAACGCTCGCCGCGTTCGCCGCGTCGCTGATCATGGCCTTTCTGATCGGGTTTTTTCTGGAAGCGGCCATCGGCATGATCGGCTTTTGGTGGCTGGAGGTCAGTTCCCTGCTGTTCGTCTACATGCTGTTCAATTTCTTCCTCTCTGGGCATATGTTCCCCATCGATATGCTCAAGGAGGTCCCCGGCCCGTGGTACGCGCTGGTGCAATTTCTGCCGCTAAAATATTTGGCCTACTTCCCCGCGGCTGTGTTCCTGCAAAAGGTCGAAGGCTGGGACCTGGTCGAAGGGCTGGTAATTCAATTCATCTGGGTGCTGGTCTTCTTCGAAACCTGCCGCGTGATGTTTCACTTTGGGGTGAAGCGATACAGTGGATTCGGCGGATAGGAAGATTGCGGATTGCGGATTGCGGATTGCGGAATCAGGAGACTCTGTTAACTGAAAACCGAAAACTGAAAACCGAAAACTCCCTTGAACAATTACCTCCGCATCTACGTCACGTTTCTAAGAAACAGCCTCGTCCGGGATATGCAGTTTCGCTCGAACTTCATCATCGAGTGTTTCAGCAGCATGTCTTGGGTGTTCATGAATATCGGGTTCTACCTGATTGTGTTCCAGTACACCGACCGCATTGGCGATTGGCAGAAGTGGGACTTTTTTGTCTTCCTGGCGACGACGCTGCTGATCAACAGCTTGATGCAAACTTTCTTTATGCCGGGGGCGGCGAACTTCAGCGAGCTGATCCGCACCGG
>CALBTA010000245.1 GCA_937967755.1 uncultured Planctomycetaceae bacterium
GATTGCGGAGGCTGCGGTTCGATTCAAACGATCTGCGCGGCCAACTATGCGCCCGGCCTTGGCTGCGGCGAGTTCGCCCAGCAACCGGCCTATGCCCCGATCGCGTACCAACAACCGATCGCAGCGCAGTATCAAGCCGTGCCGTATCAGAACATCGGCGGGGCTGAACAGCTCGGTGGCAAGTACTATGTTGGCAAGGGGCTGCTCGGTCGCCCGAAGGTTTACGCCCAGGGGCAACCTGTACGCAATGCATTGCGTTCGATCTTGCCGTAGCTAACTTTAGGACTGCGATTTTAGCCACCAACAAGCGACAACCCGCCACCCAAAACGGCGGGTTTTCTGCTGCGCTAGCGGTTGCGGGGCTTTGACATTCACATCGGCTGATGCGTAACCGTTCAGAAGGGGTGAAGCCGGTTGTACGGAAGTTGAATGCGTACTAGACTTCCGCAAATCTCGTGGGCGATTCCACACTGTGAGAAGAGGAGAAGGCGATGCTCCGTTGTTCCGCTTGGTCATTGATCGTTGGCTGTTTGAGTGCCTGTCTGATCAGTTCTACCGACGAATCTGTCGGTGCACCGATCTTGCCCGACGAAGTCACCGTGACCGCAACGGCTGATGCGTTCGACCGCGACTCGTTCGCAGGGGGAACGGACGATCCGAATTCGCCTGACCCTACGCCAAACACCACCACTTCTTCATTGCCTGGTGCCAACGTCTCAGAATTCGAATCGATCTTCGGTTCGTCGTTTGTCAATTCGTCGGCGAGGGCCGCGGACAACGGCGTGCTTCGCGCGCGAAGTAACGTGAATGGTTTCGGGGGAGAGGGCCCTCCCTTGGCGATCACAAGTGGCAGTGCACCAGTCGCCGCGGCGGCTTCGGCTGCCGACTCGTTGTTAGAAGGTAACTCACAATCCAGTTGGCAGGCAACTTTCACCAACACAACGGGTGGACCGGCGCAATTTTCGTTGGACTTCTTTGTCGACAACGCCTCGCTCAGTAGCGGAGGTGGGTTCTTCGGAGAGTTTTCATCCGCAGTGTCGGCAGCCGCGGCGGCCGGCGACTATGACGACTACGATGCTTATCTGAACGCGGTGATCAAAGCGGAGATCTTAGTCAATGGCACAAGCGTGTACGGCTTCGACGCGCACCTGAGCGCAGATGATGGGGCGGTGAACCCGGAATTCGAGTTTACCGCTTTCAACCCGCAAGGTATTTCGTTGCCGGAGTTCGAAGAGTTCCTCAGTGATGGCGACTCTTTCGTCTTCGCCGACGCATATGGTGACACGGTCAACCTCGGCACGTTCGCCGACGGCGAGTCTTTCACGGTCGAATACCTCGCCACCGCTTTAGCCCTCTCGGAAGGTCTCGGCGGCCCGTTCGACGAGAATTCAGTCAACGCTGGCTTCGGCGATCCCTTGAACGCCAACGTCACTCCGCCGCCGGGTTTTGGCAACTTTCAAGTGAACGCGGTGGCCGCCGTGCCGGAACCGATGAGCCTTGCGAGTTGGTTGCTGGCAATGCCCTTTGCGTTGCTGCTGTGGCGACACTTTCGCGGTCGAAAGTAGAACGGACGTCCCGGTCCGTTCACGGTGGCTGGAAGCCCCGCTACGATTGCAACGGCGTCTTGCTCAAAGCCCCTTCGTCTTCGCGAACATAGCGCGGCACCGCGTAGCCGGGAAGTCGCGATTGCATTTGCCGGATCAATTCGCACCCTGTGCTTTCGCTGACCTGGAAGTGCGATGCGCCCGTTACCCGATCGAGTTGATGCAGATAATACGGCAGCACGCGGGTTTCGAGTAGTCGCTTCGAGAGTTCAATCAGCGCGGCAGCATAGTCATTCACGCCACGCAGCAGTACCGATTGATTGAGCAGCATGTCCCCCGCATCGGCAAGTTGGGTTAGTGATGCGGCGACCGCTTCATCGATCTCGTTGGCGTGATTGGCATGCACGACCACCACCGGCGACAGGCGAGTGTTCGTTAGCCAATCCAGCAGCTCACCCGTCACACGCTGGGGAATCATGATCGGCATTCGGGTGTGAATTCGCAGCCGCTTGATGTGTTCCATCTCGGCGATGGCATCGGCCAATTCGGCCAGCCGGTCATCAACCACGGTCAGCGGATCGCCGCCGCTGAAGATCACTTCCTCGATCGATTTGTCACTAGCAATCACATCAAGCGCCGGCGCAAATTGCTGAACACTTCGCGGCCCTTCGCCGTAAGGAAAGTGCCGGCGAAAGCAATACCGGCAATGGACCGGGCAAGCGCCAGTGACAACCAGCAGGGCTCGTCCTTGATATTTGTGCAGTAGGCCCGGGGCCGTTTGGGAAGCGAGATCGCCAACCGGATCGGCGGTGAAGCCTGGTGCTTCCGCAAGTTCTTCCCCCAACGGCAACACCTGACGCAGCAGCGGGTCACGCGGGTTGCCCCGTTCGATGCGACGCAAGAATTCCAACGGCACGAACAGCCCAAACGTTTCGGCTGCTTCGCGAGCCGGTTCGACCAATTCATGCGGTAGCTCCAACAGCCGGCAAAGCTCCGCCGGATCGCGAATCGCCCGCCGCATCGCCGCCTGCCAAGAGAGCGTGGAAGTCGAATTGGGGCGGACAGAATCAGCTAGCGGCGATACAATGCTCATGATGTTTAGAATAACGTGATCCGAATCCGGCAAGTAGGACCGACTTACCGGCTTCGTTGAGAGCATTCAAAGCGCCGGCGTGTACAGACCTGGAGGTCCGCGTTACGCCGCCCAGATTCCCCTTAGTAGAGTTGAGATCATATCGTGGCGACTTACGGAACGAGCGAATTTCGCAAAGGGATGAAAGTTTTGCATGAAGGCGAGCCTTGCCTGGTGGTGGAATCGACCTTCCGCAAGCCGGGCAAGGGAAACGCCATTTACACCTTGCGGATGAAGAACCTCATTCGCGGCACGGTGACCGAAAAGAACTTCCGCGGCGGCGAATCGATTGAGGGGGCCGACGTCGTCGAGATTGACGCCCAGTACCTGTACAAGCAAGGCGATACGTTCGTCTTCATGAACAACGACAACTACGAACAGTACGAACTTTCCGCCGACCAGGTCGATGACAACTGGAAGTACCTAAAGGAAAGTATTGTCGTCTCGATCGTGTTGTGGAACGATAACCCGATCACCATGACCCCGCCCAACCACGTGGAGTTGGAAGTGACCTACTGCGAGCCAGGCGTCAAAGGCGATACGGCCACCAACGTGACCAAGCCGGCGAAGCTGGAGACCGACGCCGAGTTCAACGTGCCGGCGTTCATCAAGATCGGCGACGTCATCAAAATCGACACCCGCACGGCCGAGTATGTCGAACGGGTAAAGAGCTAGT
>CALBTA010000246.1 GCA_937967755.1 uncultured Planctomycetaceae bacterium
CAAAAGCCCGCCGGCGGCGGCGCTGCTGAAGAAAGCGGCCGAAATCGCCAAAGGTTCCGGTGAGCCGAACAAGACGAAAGTTGCCAAAGTCACCAAGGCGCAGGTCGAAGACATCTGCCGCCAAAAAATGAATGACCTGAACGCTCGCGATGTGGAACAAGCCGCCCGCTCGATTGCGGGCACGGCGCGGAGCATGGGGATTGTTGTCGAAGGTTAGCGGCATCCGTTAGGAATCACTCGTTTATTTTCCGAACTCTGGCAAGTTCGGCTACGACCAGGAAACACAATGGCTGAAGAAGCAACCACTGTCGCCCCTACCACTGAAAAAAAACGCCGCCGCCGTCCGCCGTCTGGCCCGTCGAAGCGTTACAAGGCCGCGTCCGAAACCGTGCCGGCAGAACCCGTTGCGCTGGACAAGGCCGTGAAGGTGCTCAAGGGTTTCGACGGCGCGACCAAGTTCGACCAAACGGCAGAAATCGCCATGCGGTTGGGCATTGATGCTAAGCAAGCCGACCAACTCGTCCGTGGTTCCATCGTGCTACCCCACGGCATCGGAAAATCACAACGGGTCGTCGTTTTCGCCAAAGGCGATGCCGCGGCGGCGGCTGAAACTGCGGGAGCGGACGCGGTCGGGCAGGAAGAATTGGCGGAGAAAATCAAAGGGGGCTGGCTCGACTTCGACGTCTGCATCGCAGCGCCCGACATGATGGGGCTGGTCGGCCCGCTCGGGCGAGTATTAGGCCCGCGCGGTTTGATGCCTTCGCCCCGCGCCGGCACGGTTACACCCGATGTGGCCAAAGTCGTGGAAGAGTACAAGGCGGGTAAAGTGGAATTCCGCAACGACAACGCCGGGGTGGTCCACGCTCAAGTTGGCAAGCTCAGCTTTGACGAGCAAAAACTGCATGACAACATTCAGGCCTTCATCGATCACATCGTTTCCCTCCGCCCTGCACCGGTGAAGGGAACTTACGTGAAGAGCGTTTCGATTACCGCGACGATGAGCCCCGGCATCAAGGTGGCGATTTAACTTCGACGAGCACACGACTACTTCCGCCGCGGCGAAGCCGCAGAATTGAGCCATGAGCAAATACGTCAAGAACTTGATGACCGAGGAATTGAGCCGCCGCTTAGACGGGGTCAATGACTTGCTGCTGGTCAATGTCATCGGTATCGATGCCAACGCTTCCGTCGAACTGCGTCGGCGGCTGCGGGAGAAAAACATTGAACTGGTCGTCGTTCGCAACAGCCTGGCCCGTCGGGCAACCGAAGGTACCGCGCTGGCCCCGGCGTTCGAGGGTTCCGACGGCAACAACGCCATTGTCTGGGGCGGGGAAGACTTCGTCAGCCTGGCGAAGGAAGTGGTCGAACTGCACCAAGACAAACAGCTTGAGGCATTCCAAGCCCGCGGCGGCGTCATGGATGGCGAAAAGCTGACGCCCGAGAAGGTCGAGGCGATCAGCAAGTGGCCCAACCGGGCGGAGATGTTGAGCATTATCTCCGGGCAAATCCTCGGCCCGGGAGCGACGCTCAACGCCCAACTGGTTGGCCCGGGTGCGGCGATCAACAGCCAGATCGAACAAAAAAGCAAAGAGGAATCATAGCGGCCCACATCGGAATTTCTTGCAGGTTCCGCTACTCAAACTAACAACAGACAAACATCCAACGCCCCAGAAAGGAAATGTTCCGCACTGAGTGAAGAAGCTGCCACACTGGAAGTAACCGCCGAACTGAAAACGATGGGCGATTAGATTGGGAATCTGAAGT
>CALBTA010000247.1 GCA_937967755.1 uncultured Planctomycetaceae bacterium
TAGCAAGGCGAGAGTGATGGACGCTGAGAATGCAGTGACGGGAATGTGGTGCATGCGAACGCCTGACTATCAATTTGATCGGTGGACTGCCAATTGTGACACCAAGTGTATCCCGAACCGCGACAGGTGTCGCAGTTTGAGACGTGTGCAACGCGGGAAGCCCAGCTTAAAAAGTCGCTAGCAAGCGATGCCTGCTTCGTCCAAAACACTTGTGGGCAAAGAACTTACGCTGATCGGATAATGCAATCTGCGAGTTGACGTGAACTTCGGCCCGCGTTTTGCAATCTAATCCAACAGAGTCGGCAGGGCAACTTGCCGGTTCGAAAGTCAAGGAAGAGGGGTTGCCAGCGAATTACTATTTCGCGGCAGACAAATTCCTCCCCCAATTTGTTTTCCCGGTCTATCGCAAGGAGAAGCGAAATGTTGGTACTTACTCGAAAAGTTGGCGAGCGGATTCAGATCGGCGATGATATCATAGTCGTCGTCACCAAGAGCGCGGGCAACCGTGTGACGCTGGGAATTGAAGCCCCGCGGGACGTACGCATCGTGCGCGGTGAACTGGAAGCGGTCGTCGATTCATTCAACGACGGTACGCCGTTGGAGGACGACTGTTCTTCAAGTCAGGAACTGGTATCAGCGCCGCTTATTTCCTTTCCGTTCCCCGCCGCCGATGCCTGCACTTTCGTGCCAACGCAAGCGCGCTAATCGTCGTTGTTAGTTCCCGCGAACAACAGCTTTTCGCAGAGCGAAAAGCGACAGTGCCTATTCCCCTGGGTGCCTGTCGGCTAGCCAGTGCATGAAGGTCGCCAACTCAGGTGAGCGGGCTTCCTGTTTGCGGTCTTTGTCAGGGCTTTCGCCCGAACCGACCCATTGCAAGAACTCGGGGCTGGCCTGCGCAGAGTCGTCGTCGCGCGTTTCCGATGTATCGAAGTGTTCTTCCAACGCCCAAACAACGTCTTGCGCGTTTTGAAAGCGCTCGCCCGGATCCTTCGCCAACATTCCGTCCACCGCATCGGAAAGTTTTTCGGGCACGCCGGGTATCCACTCCTTCAACGCCGGCGGCAGTTCCATGGCGTGCTTCATCGCCAGGCGGATGGGATTTTTTTCACGGAACGGCTTCTCGCCCGATAGGCAGTGATAGGCCGTACAGCCCAGCGAGTAGATGTCGCTGCGGTGGTCAGCCGCGTGGGCATCGGCGGCTTGCTCGGGGGCCATGTAATCGATCGAACCGATCACGGTGTCGCTAGTCGTGATGTCTTCTTCCATCCCCTCGATCGCGGCGCTCGCTCCGCCGAATTCCATCAGCTTCAACACGCCGCCTGGAGTGATCCACATATTCGCGGGCCGCACATCGCGGTGGACGAAGCCTTTTTCCTTCAAGTGAACGAGGGCAGCGGCCGCGTCGCGCAGCAGGCGGGCGGCTTCGGCCGGTTCCATCGCGCCGTCGCGGTCGAGCCGTTGCTGCAACGTCTCGCCCAGTAAATCTTGAAACGCCAGATAGTAAATGTCGCCGACGCTGCCAATTTGGAACGAGCGAATGATGTTCGGATGATCCAGTTCCACGCTTGCCCGTGCTTCGCGCTGCATGCGGGCGAGGCGTTCCTCGTCGTCTTTCAGGTCGCTGGGAAAAACCTTCAAGCTGACCGGCTGGTCCAGTTCTTCATGCACCGCGCGGTACACGTTTCCCAAACTGCCGACGACGATGCGTTGCTTTACGCGGTACGGCCCGAGCATGAACGGGCCTTTGTGCCCGGCTTTGAGCGCCGCGGCTTGAAACTCAGTCAACTCCGATTGCCCGACCAGGTATTCAGCCAACGCATCGCCGGCGTCGTCGCTCTTTTCGCCTGAGGCCTCTCTCCACGCGGCCACGTGACGGTCGGCTTCGTCGCCCGACATCAATTCGGTTTCAACCAGGCCAGCGTGAATTTCGTCAACCGTGGGCATACGACAGGCTCCGCAGAATGTGCCGGGAGAGGGGGAAAAAAGCGCGACTCAGTGCTTCCGTATCGTTTTAGCACTCCCCCCGTTAGCGTGCAATGTGCTGAACGCTTCGGATACTACGGCGGCGACTCAGGGAGCGGGGCGGTGTGCAATTTCCAAACGCCTCCTTCGCGCTGGCAGGTCCACTCGACTTGGGCGATGCTTTCGTCGGTGAAGGGCGAAATGACATCGACCGTTGCGGTCGCCGTCTCGCCAGTGATGACCACGTTCGAGGCGTCGTACGAAAACTCATTGTAGGTAAGCCGCTGGTCCTCCGGGGCGGGCGAGCTAGTTGCGAAGGCGGCTTGAAAAGATTCTTCCGTGGCGGTCGCATCCGCGATGCCCGAGATCGCTTCCACGACGCGGTCTTCCTCGCTGGGTTGGTACTCGCTCGGGCCGCATCCCGGTAGCAGTACAAACGCGGTCAGCAGCGCGAGCGCTCGGTGTGTCCTCGAGATATTCCGCATCGCGCGCTTTTGCATCGACTGTTCTGATATGAAAGTTACGGCAGCGTGACCACTTCCTTGCCGGCGCGGGTCGCCATCGCTTGCCAGACGGTCGGGTTGATCGAGTCGGAGTAAAAATGAGCCGACCCGTCAGCCAACGCCGCGACGACTCCACCGGGATGTTCGCTGCGGGCGGCGGCGAAATTCTCGCCTTCGGTACTGCCGCGGTTTTGCGTGCAATGCATGATATCGGCGCTAGGGATGGCTTCGTCGCACATCGAAATCATGTCGTTGGTCGTCGAGTTCGGGGTGGTCTTCGCGGTAAACGTCGAAGAGCCAACGGCGTTCAACACCCAACCGCCGCGGGCGTCGCCATGATCGGGCCAGGCCCTCACTTCGCTGAGCATCAGCGTGTTCGTCGTTCCGTCCTTGATGTCCGAGATCGTCGTTCCCTGCCCCAGCCCCAGCTTCCAACTGCCGCGCATGCTGGGGTGGTTTTCTGTTTGCGTGACGTCTCCCCAACCGCGCAGCATCACCACGCCGAACGCGCCCGCCTTTTGCGAATCTTCAAACGACATGTAGGTATCGCTGCCAAAGCAGACCGCGTAGTTACCCTTGGAGGTCCACTTGTCGTGCCCGTAAGTATCCACGCGGGCATCGGGCGGAATGCGTGCGGCGCTGGGGCAGTTGTAGAACACCGGCGTGGTTTGACCGATGTTGCCCGGTTCGTGCTCCAGGTCATCGGCAGCGTTGTACTGGGTTTCCATGCCCGAGACGACAAAGTCGAACATCGCCGCCTGTTCGAGTTCGGTGAGGATCAAACAAGCCCAATTCGGGCCTTGGCAGAACGCCCCGACTTGTGTACCGCCTTGAATCCAATTCTGCTCGCTGCAACTGGGAATGCCGGGAGGGAAGGAGCCTTGCGAAGTATGCTGCTGATGCATTGCCAGCGCGATTTGCTTGACGTTGTTCTTGCACTGCATGCGGCGGGCTGCTTCGCGGGCACTTTGCACAGCCGGCAACAGCAGCGCGACCAGGATGCCGATGATCGCAATCACCACCAGCAGTTCCACCAAGGTAAAGCCCCATCGCCGGGCCGAACCAGCTCGCCCCATCGGTCTGGTGCGCATGGTCTCTGCTCCTGAACGAGGGCGAAACTGCCGCGAAGAAAATCGCGCGATGAATAGCCCTCCGCTTTCAGCGAGTATATGACTGGCGAATTTTGCTGTCAAACAAACGGCAGCGGAGTCGCACGGCGAACCTTTTCCCCCGTAGGCCGTACATAGTAGGACGGTCTTCCAAGGCCATCGAACTGGCTGTGACAATTAAGAACCTATCCGAAAACCCTCAGGCGCATTGGCAATACGCTCTACATTCGGGTTTTCGGATAGGTTCTAAACGTGATAGCGTTGCGCGCTGCGGCGTTCGCCTTTTCCGGCGTCTGCGATTTCACTATGCTCTGGCCGCTTCTATTTTCACAGCGGGATATCTGCCGCCCTAATTGGCTGTTCCATGAGATTCGTCAGCACAGTTCGAAATTGCCAGCGCTGGTTGCTGACGGCGCTGGTGATCGTTGCGTCTTCGCTGGCGGGATGCATGACGCAGCCGACCAACGTGTATGCTCCGGGAACAATCGATGTGCAGCGCCGCCGCGCCGTGCGGCTCGACCCGTACCCGAACCAGGACATCGCGCCGGAAATCGTCGGCGGCCGCCCGCGTGATTTTCAAGAGGACCGCAGCGAAGCCAACCGGGCCGGGCTGTTGCGCGAAGCCTGGTGGGGCTTGCCGTTCTAGCGTTGCCGCAAGCTGGCGGCTTGCCGGCTGAAGGGGCTTCATTTCAATTGCCAGCCCGCAGCTTGCTTCATTGCTCCATTCAAAAGCAACCCGCTTTAGTTCACAAGCTGGCCGCTTGTGACTACGTGGCCCGTCCCCACCGCTTTGCCCGGTTGCTATAATTCGGCTAGAGATTGCCAGCCACCTCGGGGGACGGTGTGTATACGTTTTTAACTATGACGCGGGGCCAGCGCGCGGGGACGAGTTTCCTGTTGGACCCGGAGCGCGAGAACAGCATCGGGCGAGATGTGGAGTGCGATGTCGTGCTGACCGATCCCCTTTGTTCGCGGGTTCACGCCGTTATTTCGCACGACGACGACGGCTGGTGGCTGGCCGATCAGAAGAGCCGAAACGGATGCTTCTTGAACGGGCAAAAGATCATTGACGGGCGGCTGGTCGAAGGTTGCGAACTGCGGCTGGGATCGACCGAGTTCGCTTTCCGCTCGGCCCCAGACCGGCCCAGCGGCGCGTACATGCCTGATGCGAACATGACGCAAACCATCGTTCGCGACAGCCCAATTAACCCGAGCGACACCAGCCACATGGACCTGGAGAAGCTCCGCCAGGCCAACGGGGCGGAGAACCTTGTCGCCCTTCACCAACTGGCGATTAATCTGCTGGGTTGCAGTGACCCAGACGAGGTGGTGAAGCATTCACTGGAACTGCTGCACGAGCGAACGGGTGCGTCGGTCGTCGGTTTCTTGTGGGTCACCGAGGAGGGTGAGCTGAAGCCGAAGATGGTCATCCCCGAAGACCAGGCGAAGAAAGTCACGCTTAGTGAATCGCTGACCGAAAAAGTCTCTCACCAGGGCCACGCCGTATGGATCGCCAACAACACCACCGACACCAGCGCGAAAAGCCTGAATCACTTTTCCGACGCGTTGTGCGCCCCGCTCATTCACGACGACCAAACGCTCGGGGCGATTCATGTCTATAAAGAGCATGACGAATTCGATCAAAACGATTTCGAGTTGGCGGTCCGCGTCGCCAATATCGTCGTCGTGGCACTGGTGCGAGCGCGGCAACAAGCACGCTTAACGGTTGATCATCAACGGCTGGTCGATAAGAGCGCCGGCTTTGACGAGCTAATCGGCGAAAGCCCTCCGATGAAAAAGCTCAAGGCGATGACCGCCCGTGTCGCCAGGGCGACCGGCTGTGTCCTAGTGCGCGGCGAAAGCGGGGTGGGTAAGGAACTTGTCGCGCGGGCGTTGCACAACGCCAGCAACCGGGCCGACCGGCCGATGTTGAGCGTCAACTGCGCCGCCATCCCGCGCGATTTGATGGAAAGCCAACTGTTCGGCCACAAGAAAGGGGCGTTCACCGGGGCCGATTCCGATCACGCCGGCTGGTTCCGGCAAGCCGATACCGGCACGCTGTTTTTGGATGAAGTCGGTGAATTGACGCTCGAAGGGCAAGCGAAACTGCTGCGGATTCTAGAAGGGCATCCGTTTTTGCCGGTCGGCTCCACGAAAGAAGTCAGCGTTGACGTGCGCGTGATTGCCGCGACCAACCGCGATCTGCAAGAGTTCGTGGGCGAGAAGCAGTTTCGCGAAGACTTGTTCTATCGCCTCAGTGTTTTCGAACTGATCATTCCGCCGCTGCGCGAGCGGGGATCGGATATCGAATTGCTGATGAACCACTTCCTAGACCACTTCCGCCGCCAACACGGCCGCGTGAATTTGGAGGTTTCTCCGGAAGCGAAGGAGAAGCTGATCGCCTACAACTGGCCCGGCAACGTGCGGCAGCTTCGCAACGTGATCGACAGCGCCGTCGTCATGGCCGAAGGCGATGCGATCCGCCCTGACGATCTGGGCCTGCGCTCGGCGGCCAGCGATACGGAATTGGAGTCGCTGCGGATTGATCATTGGGAACGCAAGCTGATCCTGCAAGCCCTCGAGCGGACCAGCGGTAGCATCCCCGAAGCAGCCAAACTCCTCGGCATCGGACGGGCCACGCTCTACCGCAAGGTGGATGAGTATGGGATTGAGCGGTAGGGGGCGCGTTTTCTACTCGGCGAGTCCCAAGTTTTGCCGTGTGCCAGCGAACAACTCTTCAAGGGTTGTCGAGAGCTTACCCCATTGGGACATTGATCTTGGGACTGTTACGAACGCAAAACGAAGATTTGTTGGAAACCGCGGCGGCGTTGGGGGAAAGCGCTGACGAGAATCCAATTTCGCGTTGGGTTAAAGGAGTGATCTTTCCGGTTGTCCCGCTTTTAGTCTCAGGATTCTTCGCGCTGCGCGCCTTGATGCGATGGATGGAACTTGACGTCGTGAATAGTCCAGCTCGCCGCGAGCTGATATTCCTGGCCGGGTTCAGCTTGCTGTTCTTCAATGTTGCGATGTTCATGCATGCGCATTTCTTTTGGACACCGCATCCACGGTGGCACATCGTTGGTTGACTGCGAAAGAACGTCACCGCTGGCGTCGTCGTTGTGCTGCTGTTGCTAGGCATTTTGCAGGGGTTCGCGCAGTTGATTTAGCCTACCTAGAATGCCCTCGGTCTTCCAACTAGACTGGCCAGTAGACGTTTTTGTGCGGACTTTGCGGAGGATAGTCTATGCCACGACGATTTCAGGCTTGGCTGACATGCTTGCTGATTATCTTTGTAATCGGATGCTGTTCCAGCGCGTACGCGGATGAGTTGTTTCCCGACAAAGCCCTAGAGGCCGCGGTTCGGCAGCATGTTTTTGCGAAGCGTGATGACAACCAGCCGTTGACTGCGGACGATGTGAAGTCGATTTCGACGATCGTCGCCAAGGAAAAGGGAATCAAGGATCTCAAGGGATTGGAAGCATGCGCCGCGCTAGCGCTGCTGGACTTGGAAGGAAACGAGATTTCGTCGGTTGCTCCGCTGGCGAACTTGACGATGTTGCAGTCGCTGAACCTGGCGAGGAACCGGATTCAAGATGCCGGCCCGCTCGCCGAGCTGACGAACTTGCAGTACTTGCATCTGGCCGGCAATCAAATTGCCGACATCTCTGCGCTTGCCAAGTTGGAAAATCTGACAACGTTTTACCTTTCGAACAACCAAATCAAAGACATCGCGCCGGTGGCCGGGAACACGAAGCTGTGGTCGCTGCACATCGATGGTAACGAAGTGAAAGATCTGTCGCCGATTGCCAACCTGACCGGTTTAACCACGCTGAACGCCAGCGGCTGCGGTATCACTGATCTTTCGCCGCTGAAAGAATTGAACCAGTGGCAATTCCTGATTGTGCGCAACAACGAAATTACCGACCTCGGCCCACTCGCACAAATGGCCACGAAAGACGCCGCCGCCGAAAAACGCTTCGCCCCCTTCTGGCGAATTTACCTCGAAGGGAACCCGCTCTCCGAAGCAGCGAAGACCACGCAGGCGGAGCAAATCAAGAAACTCGGGGGGCGCGTGGTTTTGGAGTAACTTCGCACCTATTCCACCGGTTGGCGGTACGGCTCTCCGCGTTGGTAAAAACCGAGGTGGATTTCAATTTGCGCGGCCAACTCTTCGGCCCCCTGTGCTTTCGCCCGTGCGATTGCCCGCTGGGCTGCGGCGATGGCTGCTGGAAAGTTGCCAACCTCAGCTTGGGCAGCTGCCATAGTATCCAGCACTTCGGCAGTTGCTTCGTCCTGGGAATTTGCCAATTCGTTGGCTAACTCCACCGCTTGCTCTCCGTTGCGAATATCAGAATCGGGATGCGTTGCCAGCAACCAGGCGAGGTTGTTCTTCGCTGATGACTTTTCCGGCGCCAGTTCAATTCCCTTCCCGTAATGCTTCACCGCGGCAGCGGCGTCGCCTTCGAGCACCAACAGGTCCGCCAAAATGATATGGGCTTCGGCATGATCTGGCTTCAGGCGCACAGTTTCCCGCAAATGTTGAAGGCAGGCGGCCCTGTTCCCGAGTCCCGCACGCACTCTGGCCAATAGAAAGTGACATGCGGGATCATCGGGAGTCAGTTCGAGCAAAGTCTCCAATCGCTTCGCCGCCAGCTCGAACTTATTGCCGCGAACACTGATGTTCGCCAGCATCCAATGCGCGGGGGCGAATTCTGGAATTGAACCGACGGCGTCAAGGCAAAGTGCCCGTGCGGTATTCCCGTCGCCTAACTCCTCGTACTTCAATGCTTGCCGATACTGCAGGGCTGCCGCTTCCCAATCAGCAGTACGCAGGACGCTGGGATGGTCGATGGAACTGCCCCCCAGCGGCGCGGCCGCTAACCACCGTTCCGGTCGTGATAATTGCGGATGCTGCAGGTCGTCGAGCAGAGTGTCGACATCGACCGGCCCCTTGTAGATCACTGCAAGCCTCCCCCGCCCGTCGATGAGAAAACTGGTCGGCAATGGCAGCGGGCGATGCAGCCCGACGTGCGTGTCGTGAAGCTTTTGTAATGAATCGATCAGCGGCTGCGTCGCGCTAACGTTGGCGAAAGGAAACTTCAAACGCTTAATTACTTTGTCCGCGGATTTGGGATCGCCCTCGTCTTCACCCAGCCCGTCGACGCTCAAAGCGATAATTCCCAGCCCAGACTGCTCAATGTCTGCGGCGCGGTCAGCGAACTCGCTGAGTTCTTTCAGGCAGGGTGCACACCAACTGGCCCAGACATTAATCAACACGGGTTGCCCTTGTCCAGTCGCGAAAGTCCCGGCCTTCGGGTCTTCCACGGAAAGCTGCGTGGCATATAGTTGGGGGACGATAGGGATGCGCGCAACGTCTGATGAAGCAGACAACTGTACATTTCCAGGCCCCAGAGCCAGCCTTTCCGTGCGAGAATTTTCGCGCACCGGTTTACCGTTGCCCATCGTAAGCGTATATCTTTGATCGACCGAGACCCCGGGGAATTCCTCGACCGTGCCGGCCGCGTCGGGCCAGCGAACGATCACCTTTTG
>CALBTA010000248.1 GCA_937967755.1 uncultured Planctomycetaceae bacterium
TGCGGCTGGGGGTGAGAACTTTGGGGTCGATCAGTTTAATCGTCACTTCGCCGGCGGTCGGAATGAACTGCCCTTGGGCGTTCCGCGGTTCGATCACGACCATCACCCCGTCGTCACCCGGCTGGCCGTCGCGATCGTACCCGCCGGTTAGCTGCTTGTTCAACACGATGTGCGTCACGTGCGCGTCGCCAGGCAGCGGCGCTTCACCCAACGCGTGAAACGATGAAGGGCGAACGCCGAGTGGGTTTTGCGGCACGGGATCTCGCGGGACGGAATCGGGCGCTTGCAAGTCGGGCAAGCCGATATCGGGCAGCCCCTCCACGCGGGGCGGTTCAATGGGCGGCGTGTCGTCTTCATCCGGCCGGCTGCCGTCGCCGCTGCGGCGAGAGCTGGCCCCTGCGGATGGATCGTCCGTGCTGCGAACTTCGCGCTGGCCGTCGACCGAAACGGCTTGATGGGCCAGGCGGCACGATTCCAACTCCTGGCATTTCAGTTCGTACTGTTCTTCCAGAACCCAAATCTGATCTTCCAGCCAACGCGCTTCGGCCTCGAGCAACGCGACCGACGGATCGCTGCGGCAACCGCCGACGGCAGCGCAAGCGAGCAGCATCGCAATAGTGCGAACGGGGGATGACATGCGAAGATCAGAACGAGTGCGAAGAGAAGAGGGGGAAAGAAATATCGAAATCGGTGACGCAGGGCAAGAGCGGAATCATCACAGCGTCGACTCCCAAGCACCGCCAATGCTATCGAAGCTGGTCAGACCGCGCCGTGATTCTGATTCCCGGCCAATGTAAAACGGGCACTCTTGCCCGTTGAGGGCCGGGCAAGAGTGCCCGCCTTACACGAAGTGATGCACCGGGACGGACAGCCGACGGTGGTTTTACCCTTGCTTCTGGGTACAATAATCTCACCGTAGCGCGGAAGCCTACCTCTCTCCCGCCCTAATTCCCCACCTGTTTCAATTCCACGCTTGCTCGCAAGCAGTCATAGCAATTCCCCCAGCCGAGAACATGATGCTCAAACCCTACCTGATGCCGGTGAAGCACTTCGCATTCCTGTTGATTGTTGGCACCTTTTCTTTCGTGTTGCCGGCGAACCCAACCCAAGCTGCCGATGCGTTCGAGTTTCAGAAGAACGACGTTGTCGCCATCTTCGGCAACGGGTTGGCCGACCGGATGCAGCACGACCCTTGGGTGGAAACAGTCTTGCAGCACCACCTGAAGGGGATGAATGTCAGCTTCCGGAACATGAGTTTCTCGGGCGATATGGTCAACAAGCGGCCGCGGAACCAGGGCTTCATGAACGATGGCGAGTACCTGCAACACGTCGCGCCGACGGTTGTGTTCGTGATGTACGGGTACAACGAATCGTTCGGCGGCCCCGACAAGGCCGACGCCCATCGTGCTGAGCTGGTGAAGCTGGTTGAGCGTTACCGGGCATTGCGAAAAGAAAAGGGGAAGGAAGTTCGCTTCGTGTTGTTCAGCCCGATTGCTTTCGAGAACACGGGCGACCCCAACCTTCCCAAGGGCACAGAGCACAACGCCAACCTGGCCGCCTACACCGACGCTACTCGTAAAGCCGCGGAGGAATCGGGCGAGACGTTCGTCGATCTGTTCTCGCCGACGTTTCAGTTGTTCCTCTCCAGCAAGAAGCGGTTCACGCTGAACGGCGTTCACTTGAACGCGGATGGTTACCGCCGGCTCTCGGCGATCATTTCGCGCAGGCTAATCGGAGAGAAGGCCCCCGACCTGAACAGCTTGGGCGACCTCTATGCGGCGATCGAAGAGAAGAATTGGGTGTGGCACAACCGTTACCGCGCGACCGACGGCAATGATATCTGGGGCGGGCGCAGCGGGCTGCGCTTTGTCGACGGGCAAAGTAACGCTGATGTGTTGAAGCACGAATTGATCATGCTTGACGTGATGTCCGCCAACCGCGACAAGGCAATTTGGGCGGCCGCGGAAGGAAAGAAGCATACGATCGACGACAGCAATGTGCCTGCGCCAGTCAAGGTGAAATCGAACGTCGGCGGCGGCAGCAAAAGTTCCAACGCGCAAAAAGAAGGCAGCCTCGATTACCTCTCGCCTGAGGAAAGCCTGGCGAATATCAAGGTTCCCGAAGGGTTCGAGTTGAACGTCTTCGCTTCGGAGAAAATGTTCCCCGACCTGGCCAACCCCGTGCAGCTTCAGGTCGATTCCAAGGGCCGCTTGTGGGCGGCAAGTTGGAACACCTACCCGAAGTGGGAACCGCTGAAGGAAATGAACGACAGCCTGATGATCTTCGAAGACACCAACGGCGATGGCAAAGCCGACCTGCGGAAGATTTTCGCCCACGTTCACAACCCGCTGGGCTTCGAGTTCTGGGGAGGCGGTGTCCTGGTGACTTCCGGTCCCGATTTGCTGTTTTTGAAAGATACCGACGGCGACGACAAGGCCGACGTGCGATACCCGATTTTGCAAGGGCTGGGCACGTCCGACACGCACCACGCCGCGAACAATCTGATCTATGGGCCTGACGGCGGCATCTATTGGCAGAGCGGAATTTTCCTGGTCCACAACCACGAGACACCGTGGAAGCAGAACCTGAACATCGGTGCCTCGGGCATGTACCGGTTCGACCCGCGGACGTTCGCCATCACCCCGCACGCCGGAAATTCGCCGAACCCGCACGGCACCAGTTTCGACTATTGGGGCTATTGCTACGCCAACGACGGCACCGGCGGGCGTTCCTATCAGGTGCGGCCCGAAGGCAAGGGATTCAAGATGCACACGCTGCTGAACAAAGAGTTTCGGCCCGTGGCGGCGGATGAAATTCTTTCGTCCGCGCACTTTCCCGAGGACATGCAGCAAGATTTTCTGATCTGCAACACCATCGGTTTCCTTGGGGTGAAGCAATACGACCTCGACCGCGGCGGCGAAGGCAGCGACCGCCCGGTCGGCCACGTGTGGGGCACGCCGGTGAAGGAACTGCTCAACAGCGAAGACCGTAACTTCCGGGCGACCGACGCCATCGTGGGTGAAGACGGCGCGCTGTACGTCGCCGATTGGCACAACATGATCATCGGTCACATGCAACACAATATTCGCGACCCCAATCGCGATCACAAGCATGGCCGTATTTTGCGCTTGACCGTCAAGGGCCGACCGCTGCAAAAGCCGGTCAAGATTGACGGGCAACCGATCGAGGCGCTGCTGGAAAACTTGAAGCACCCGATCAACGGCGTTCGCCACCGAACGCGGGTGGAGTTGAGCGCCCGCGATTCGAAAGAGGTGATTGCCGCGACGCAAAAGTGGATGAAAGACTTCGACCCGCACGACGAGAAAGAAGCCCACCATCTGCTGGAAGCGTTGTGGATGCACCAGCATCACAACGTCCGCAATGAAGAGTTGCTGAACAAGCTGTTGGAATCGAATGTTCCGCACTCCGCCTTCGCCGCCAACACGGTGAAGCATTTCTGGCACAACGTCGACGCGACGGGCGCCAGCGGTTTCGAGGCCCCCGCCGAGATCGAGTTCGTCGAGTTCGATCCGCCCAAGTACCTCAGCGAAGAAGACCAGCAGGCGTACAAGTTGGGCGCGGCGGTTTACCAGCGCGAATCGCACTGCGCGACTTGTCACCAAACGCACGGCAAAGGCAACGCCAACGTCTACCCGCCGCTGACGCGCAGCCCGTGGGTGAACGGCAGTGAAGAACGGCTGATCAAGATGTCGCTGCACGGGTTGTGGGGCGAGATCACCGTAGGCGGAAAAACTTACGGCCCCGCCCGGGGCACGCCGCCGATGACCGCCTTCCGCGATCTGTTGGACGACAAAGAGATGGCCGCGGTGCTCACGTTTGTGCGCAATACTTGGGACAATCAGGCATCGCCGATTCGCCCCGAGACGGTCGCCAAGGTCCGCGCGGAAACCGATGCCCGTACCACCTACTGGACACCAACTGAACTGCTGGCCGACCACCCGTTGGAAGCGGAACTGGTGCTGAAAGACATCGGTATCGATCCTGAAGGCTTCTCGAACGAGAAACTGGAAGACGAACTGCTCAGCGCCGCGCCGGCCGAATTGGCAAAGGTCGCTATGGAGAAGGGTGATCTGGAGCGCGGAAAGAACCTGTTCTACAAATCCAACGCCGCCTGCTTCGCTTGCCACGATCCCCCGTCCGGCTCGATTCGCCTGGGGCCTGATTTGACGAAGGTCGAAAAGAAGCTGACGCCGGCCGAACTGGTCGACTCGATCCTTCGCCCGTCCGACATCATCGACAAGTCGTTCGCCCAAGTGAACGTGCTGACGGTCGACGGCAAACAGTACACCGGCATTCGGGTGACTGAGGACGACAAGGGCATTGTCATTCGCAATCTCGCCCAGCCCGAGCCGATCACCATCAAGGCCGACGACATCGACGAAGTCTTCGAGTCCCGAACGTCGCTAATGCCCGCCAACCTCACCCGGCAACTAAAAAGCCGCGAAGAGTTCAATGACTTGATGCGGTACGTGTTGGAGATTCGAAAGCGGTAGCTTGCCGGCATCCCGTATGGATGAAAAGAGAGTTTCGCTTCGAATTTGATCCGTTGATCGGACGGTGTAGTATTGGTATGCAGGATGGGTTCTTGCAGTCGTTGCCTTCCGAGAAGACATGCCTAGAAAGGTTCGAGAACTAATTGCTGATTTGGAATCGGCAGGATTCGTCAACCGTGGAGGTAAGGGGAGCCACTGGAACTTCGAGCACGCCAAAGGGCAGCGGGTGACGCTATCCAGCAAGTTGGGCAGTGACGCGAAACCGTACCAGGAGAAAGAGGTTAAGCGAAAAATACGCGAGTCGCAGCAATGAAGAAAAGCGCGCAGTATGTAAAACTCGTTGAGTGGTCGGATGAAGATCAGGCCTATGTGGGGCAATGTCCGGGCATTATTGGTCCTTGTTGCCACGGCGACGACGAAGCGATCGTCTATGCTGAACTCTGCCAGATTGTTGATGAATGGGTTCAATCCATGATCGACGGTGGCAAGCCGCTCCCGCCGCCCACTGCGGGCACAAATGCTGCTGAAAGAATCGCGTGAGCGTCTGATGTTCGCCCGCTCGACACCCCCTTACTTTTCTGGCCAACAAACTTCCAACTCACCATACCGCTCTTCCATAAATTGCAGAGCCAATACGGTGTGGCAGCGGTCTACGTCGGGGTTGGTTTGTGTGGGGCAATTGCAACCGATGTAAACGTCACCTTCGGTAGCTGCGCTGGCCAGTTCGTCGAACGGCGCGCGGTCCTCGGCGAAGCGCTCCTCCAGCGCGCTTAGGTAACTGCGCGAAAATTCTTCCCACGCCTCTTCCGTGGGATCGGCCAGGTAAGCCGCCACGGCTTCTGCGCTGGGCCTTAGACAGTGGCGGGTATGCTTCCTCGTATCTTTACGCAATCCATCGGGCAGCGGATCTTCCGCTGGGCGCTTTCCGCGGTAAATCTTGTACCTTGCGAGCATAGCTCTGCGCCCGTCCTCTTCCGAAAACCGAACACCAAAAACCGAAAACCTGCCTGTTCCAATTTTACCACCTCGGGCGATTCTAGCGGCGAACCCCATCGCATCAAATCCTCCGCATTTCCCACACGTTGCGTTTACGCAACACAGGTGATGCTTTTGGGCAACATTGGGTGTGTAAATTTTCCAAACTTTCCCAGCACGTTGCAAAACGCGTTCTATGTTTCTTTTAGACAACACAGGAAGTGTGGGCTTTTGGCAACAACTGTACTGGATGCCGCCGAACAATCCGTTTTGTTTCACGATTTGTTGGAGGAAGTAGAAATGCGTTTCGCTTTGACCCTCGTTGCTGCTCTGACCATGTTGGTTGCTTCGACCGCGGTTGCCGGTCACGTCCAAAAGGGCGGTTGCTGCCAAAAGAGCGCTTGCTGCAGCCCTTGCCAAAAGGTCGGTTGCGGTGGCGCCCTGGCTGGTTCCTGCTGCCAAAAGGCTCCTTGCTGCCAAAAAGCCGCCCCTTGCTGCCAGAAGTCGGCTTGCGGAAGCTGCTGCCAGAAGGCTGCCGGTTGCTGCCAAAAGCGTTGCGGTAGCTGCTGCCAAAAGGCCGCTGGTTGCTGCCAAAAGAGCCGTTGCTGCAGCCCTTGCCAAAAGGTTGGCGGTTGCTGCCAAAAGCACGCTGGCCACGGCTGCTGCCAAAAGGCTGGACGCGGTTGCTGCCAAAAGGGCGGTTGCTGCCAGAAGTAGTTTGATGTTGGAAGCTTGATGTTCGCCGGCCGGCATCGCCGACCGGCAACATCGACACCGGGGCGATTGAAACCGCTTTGCCCTCACCCTAGCCCTCTCCCTGAGGGAGAGGGAACAGCGGCGAAGCACACTTCTCATCGCCCCAACAACACGATTCAAGACGAGACGTCTTCGGCATCCTCCGCCCAGGGCGTCTCGTCTTTTTGTTTCCCTCCCGATTAGTGTCTTGCTTGATCCATAAGGCTAAATCCCCATGAAGTATCGCGCACTTACTCTCGCCCTTTTGCTCGCCGGTGTCAGCGCACCCGCGATGGCCGGGTATCTCACCCGCGCCGAAGTGAAGAACCAAAACGAAGTTTTCCAACAGTGGTGGGCCGACGATTTCGAATGGAAGTTCGACGAACTCCCCATCGAAGGCAAAGTTGACAAACAGCGTATGCCCTACGCCGGCTACATCTATCCCGATAAGGTCGGCGGGTGTGCCAATTGCTTGCGGAAGTACGACCGGGCGTTCAACCGCCGCGGCCGCAGCGCCGCCGCTCACGAACGGCACGACATCGCCATTCACAAAGACAAAGTCGAACGCCGCGGCGGCCTGTTTGGTTGGCGAACGGTGACCCGCATGGACACCCCCGATTGGGCTGGCCACTGCAACGGTTGGGTTTGTGCTTCGATCCGCCATGCCGAACCGAAGCGGACCGTCTACCGCAACGGCGTCGCGTTCACCCCGGCTGACATCAAGGGCCTGCTGGCTGAGATGTACGTCTACAACAACACCATCACGCTCGACAGCGAAGGCGGCGACATCGTCGATGCGGCTTCCCTGCACGTCGTGCTGGCCAACTGGCTGGGCCGCGGCAAGCACCCAGTCGGTGCCGACATTTCGCCGGGCAAGGAAGTTTGGAACTACCCGATTTACGGTTACTCGTCGGCCGCCGCCAAGCGTGGTGCCCGCCGCGTGGAAGTTCGCACGAACGTCGGCTATGTCTACATGCTTGACCAAGAACACCACATCGCGCCGAAGAACAACCGCTTCTTGCAGTTCCATTACATGCTCTACCTCGATAGCGAGGGCCGCGTCGTCGGCGGTGACTACATGGCCGACAGCGACCGCATCGACATGCTCTGGGCACCGCGGAAGCTTTCCCCCTCGGGCAGCGAAGGCAACCGCAACGGCAATCCGCACGTCGATACCGAAACCGTGCTGGCCATGTGGCGTGAATCGGCATCGGAAGAAGCCCGCCTGACTTGGTGGAACATCGACCCGACCGAACAGGACCGCATCGTCAGCGACGAAGAAGCCAATCCAATCGAAGCACCGGTCCTCGAAGAGGAATTGGCCGAGGAAGTTCACCCCGCAGGCGAAACGAACGAAGAGCGCGCCGAAGCAGGTGACTACCCCACGACGGACGCTGCGTAAGTTCGCAACAACTCGTTCCCACGCTCCGCGTGGGAACACACTCCCGCGACGCTCTGCGTCGCTTGCGGAACCTAACAGCCGCAAGACCGCACAGTGGCCAAAATTCCGTTCCCACGCAGAGCGTGGGAACGAGAGTACACAAACGATGCAAAAGGCGGTGTTGAGAAAGCCGCGAGACGCGGCGTTGGACAAGTTTCAACGCCGCGTTTTTTCGTGCGCGTAAGCTCGCTTCCTACTTCCCCGTCCGCGTCACGCAAAACGCGGCCCAGTACAGCGGGTGGGCGCCACCGTGTTCCTTGCGGCGCTGGGCGATGACGCTGCGCTGCGCGCGGGCGAGCGCGTCGGCGTCGCTGCGCCCGGCGGCCAGTTCGTTGAACATGCCGCCGGTCACGTCGACCGTTTCCGCATCGGGGATCGACCACAGCGTGGCGACCACGCTGCGCGCACCCGCCAACTGAAACGCCTGCCGCAACCCAGAGACCCCCTCGCCGCGGTGCACATCGCCCAACGCGGTTTGGCAAGCGCTCAACACGACCAACTCGGTTCCCCGCAAATCCAGGCTGGTCACCTCCAGCCCGGTTAGTACTCCGTCGTTGCCGTCGCGAGTTTTCGCAACCATGGAACCATTGGCCGAGGCCAGCGCCAAGCCGCAACGCAACAGCGGGTTGCGCGCCTCAGGCCGCTTCTTTTCTTCAGAGTTCAGCGCATCGAAATAACCGTGCGTGCTCAAGATCAGCACTCGCGGGCTGGTGAGCGCTTTGACGCGGCTCTCAGTCGCGGTCGCGCCATGCACAACCACCGGATCACCTTGGGTAAGCGTCTTCAGCGAAGGCAACAGGGCTTTGGCTTCCACTACCGTGCCGGGCAGTTCGGAAAACACCGCGCCGGAAAGCCCTTGGCGAACGCCGGCGTTGTAATCAGGGTTGGCGAAAATCACGGCTCGGTTCAGTCGCCGGGCGTTGGTTCCCTTCCAGGTAAGTTGCCGCGAGGTAATCAAGTAGCTCACCTCGTGATCTTCGATGGCGTACTTGCCCGAGCGCGTCTTCAATGCTGCCCAGGGAACCAGCCACAGCGCGCCATCCGGCGAGATTCGCCAGCGCTGATACCCAGTTAGCCCTGGCAAGCGTTCGATCAGCCAGGCCGACAACTGTTCCGTCACGCCCGCCAGTTGCCGCTCAACCACTGATTCCCTGGCCAGCGCCAGCAACGTAAACGACCGTTCCATTTGCCGGTGGTACTCTTCCACAAGCTGTTCGATTTCTTTCGCCGGGCCGATGTCGACCAGCCGCACGTCTCCCTTGCCCCGCGGCGGGATGATCCAAGCCACGTAGCGATCGTTGGCCCGCACGTTTCGCAGCAACGGGTCATAGTGGAAACGCAGGAACTCAACGACAACCTCATCGTCGTCCAGCGTCGCCCGCACGTCGTCGAGCGATGTGTACGCCGCGGTGTCAATGGAATTTCGCGTCTGCGCGCCCAGTTCGGCGGCCAGTTCTCGTTCGCGCTGGCGCAGGTAGTCGATTTTGCGGGCTTCCTTGCTGTACAAGGAAATGGAAGCTGCCGCCAGCCGCTGGCGAACTTGCGTCAGTTGCATCAACAGTTTTCGCGTCTCTGGGTCGGCGTTCTCACGCGATAGGGCCGCGCGATCGGCCAGGGTTTCGGCGACGAAGCCTTTCAAGTTGACGATCCACTCGGCCGAGGCGGTCGCCATCTGCGGTTGCTGGCGGAAGGTCACGGCGTCGGAAAACGGCCGCCGCATCGACGACATCACCACCGTGGCGTACACAAACTTCGTTTCGTCCGGCAGCACGGGAACGTGGGCGTAAAGGTTGGCCCGCGAACTGCGGGCCGATTGCCCATACCACTTCGCGCACTGATCCCAATCTTGTTGATCGCGGTAGACCGATGCCAGGTTGTGGTACGTGGCGTACGCGTTGGTCGGCGGTCCCGCAGGGCAGCTTTCAAACAGCTCGACCGCCCGCAGGTAATCCTTCTCGGCCGCGGCGACATCGTCAGCGGCATAGCGGGCGATTCCCGACGACGCGTACGCGAAGCCGCTTTGCCAGGCCTCCTCGCCGAACCGCGCCAGCGTAAGTTGCATCACGTGTTCGTAATGGGCAATCGCCGCGCCGGCCCGGTTCAGCCTGACATTCGCAAACGCCAGCGTCGAGTAGATATGCCGCAACCGGTAGTCGTGCGGGCCGTTCAGGCGACGGGCGATGTCCAGAACTTCCCGCCCGACAGAGAGTGACTTCTCATGCTGGCCAACAACGTTCAAAGCCGCGGCAACCCGCGAGCGGACATAAATGCTGCTATCATTCTCGGGCGCATCGGACCTGGCGACGACGTCGTAACTGCCGAAGACCAGATCGCCGCCTTCTTTGGGTCGGCCGGTGTCGCCATACAATCTTCCCAAGCGGCATTCCGCTTCAGCCGTGCGGGCATCGTCGGGGCCATAGTGCCGCAGGCAAAGCTCAACCGCTTCTGCCAACGCTTCTTCGGCGAGGTGCGCCTGATGGGCTTCGAAATAACACTTGCCCGCCAACTGCAACGGGCGGATCAACGTTTCGCTGCGCGGGGTAAAAGCAACGCGGCGAATCTTCAAGCACGATTCCCAATGCACGATCGCCTCGGGCCACTCGCGGCGGATCGTATGGGTCTCGCCTAATGCGAAATGTACATCCGCGACGGCAGGGTGACGCTCGCCCAAACGCTCAGTCCGCCGCTCCAGCATCGCCTTCAGCCCTTTGAACGCCGACGCGTCGTCGCCCCGGGCGGAATGCGTGCGGGCCAGTTGCAGTAGATCATCCGGCGCGTCCTTCGTTTCGGCGGTAATCGAACGTTCACTGGCTTGGAAGCATTGCAGATAGAGCTTCAGCGACTGCTCGTACTTTCCGTCTGCCCGATAGGCTTCGGCCAACTGGCGGCGCAGCCTCATGGTCTTCGCTTCGTCGTCGCTGGATTGCGAAGCGGCGACCAGTTCTTCCAGCGCGGCGATCGCCTCGTCGATACGTCCACCTAGCCGCAGGCGCTGCGCGGCGGCCAACGGCGTTTCGTCTTGCGGCGTCTCGTCAGTCAGCGGCCGCGGCTGATAGTCCCCGCTGATCGACCACAGGCGAACCGACCCGTCTTCGCTCGCCGACGCAACGAGATCGTCCGTCACCAACGCCACGTCGGTCACGGGCGAGGTATGTTCGGTGAACGAGCGAACTTCGCGGGCGGTTTTCAGATCCCACACCCGCACCGAATGATCGCTGCCGCCGGTGACCAGCCGTTGTGCGTCATCGCTAACCGCCAGCGAAGTGACCGACCCGCTATGCCCGCGCAACGTTGCAACCACTTCATCGTCACCCATCTTCCGCACCCGCACGATGCCGTTGCTGTGCCCGGTCGCAACGTGCATCCCATCGGGCAGCCAGGTGATGCTGATCACCTCGGAATCATCAACGGCCAGGTTGCGGCCAGCCAGTCGCGGCTGCTGCCCGGTGAAATCCAAATGGTGAACGGTTGGCCCGTTACAGATCGACAACGTCTTGCCATCGGGCGAAAAAGCGATGTTGTGGCAAACATCCTTGCCCGGCGGAGGTAAGCCGATCCGTCCGCCGGTTTCCAGCGGGTACAACCGCACGGCGTTTCCATCCAGGCGAAACGCCAGCCGCTTGCCGTCGTTGCTGACCACTAACCGCGAAGCGTTCATGGCGCTGTCTGTCAGCGGCCTGAGCAGTTTCTCACTGGCGGGGTTCCAAAAGAAAATCGCGGCCTTCGCTTGCTCGTCCAACAGACCGCTGGTAATCACCACACCGCCGCTTCCAAACGCCACACCCGACAATGCCGTGCGGTGCGGCCCCAGGCGGCCGACGGTTCGCAGCGTCCCCGCGTCGAGCAGATAGCACATGCCGTCTTCGCCAGCGGTGGCGACGATTTTTCCATCGGACGAAACCGCAATCGCCCGCACGGCCGACTTGTGGCCATCGAACGTGGCAACCGCCGAGGTATTCTCCGCCGCCGCAAGGTTGCCGGCGAGCAACAACGTGAGTACGAGAAATGATATTCGCGAAGTGATTCGCAATACCGATGGCGGCCTTCTTTTGTCCGGCATTTCCTGACCCCCTGGCTTCGGACCCCGATACTCGCGTTCGACAAGGTTCAACGTAACAGAATCGGCCAGGCAAGCAACAGATTCTGCCCGGTTGCAATTGTGTCGGAAACCGTTAGGTTGCCTTGCTTCGCTCGCCGCCCAGCCGTTGTTTGCGGTCGAGGTATTCCAGCAACCACGCGGCGGCTCGCCATGATTTGCGGCTCGCGGCATAGAGTTCGCGGAGCGGGTCGGCCCGGGCTTGTTGTTTGGCTTGCTCGATGGCGGACGCGAAATCTTTGTCGCGCTTGGCCCGCTTGACGAAGGTCGTATGGTGGCAGCCGATCGCCCGTGCGGCCGCCCGCATCGACATTCCCATCGAGATGCACATCAGCAGCCGATCCTCTTCACCGAGCGTCACCTTCTGATAGTGGCGTGCCGCCTTCGCCTCGTCGGCAACATTCACCACCGCACGGACCCCCC
>CALBTA010000249.1 GCA_937967755.1 uncultured Planctomycetaceae bacterium
CGCACGCCGGAGATTTTCGTCCTCGACGAAGACCTGAAGGTGTGTTATCACGGGCGGATCGACGACCAGTACCACTACGAAGTGCAACGCGACGATGCGAAGAAGAATTATCTGCTGAACGCTCTCGACGAACTGCTGGCCGATCGTGAAGTCACCGTCAAAGAAACGGAAGTCATCGGCTGCCACATCGGGCGCGTTCTAACGCCGGACGAAACAAGCAAGATCACCTACTCCAATCAGATCAGCCGCATCCTGCAAAACAATTGCGTGCAGTGTCACCGCGAAGGCGAGATCGCCCCATTCGCACTGACCGAATACGACGAAGTGGTGGGCTGGGCGGAGATGATCGCCGAAGTTGTTGGAGAACAACGCATGCCACCGTGGCACGCCGACCCGAAGCACGGCACGTTCAAGAACGACGCCCGCTTGAGCGACGCTGACAAAGAATTGATCTACGCCTGGGTCAAAGCGGGTGCGCCCAAAGGCGACGTGAAGCAGCTACCCGAGCCGCGGAAGTTCGTCGAAGGATGGCGAATCGGCGAGCCTGACCAGATTGTGAAAATGCGGAGCCGCCCGTTCCGAGTGCCCGCCCGCGGCGCAGTAAAGTACCAGTATTTCGTCGCCGACCCCGGTTGGAAAGAAGACAAATACATCCAGGCGGCCGAAGCCCGGGCCGGCAACCGGGCGGTGGTTCACCACATCATCGTCGGGCATACCGGGCAGCGTGAGGCCCGCGCGCTGACGCATGGATTGGAATCGGATTGGATTACCGCGATGGCCCCTGGGTCGCTACCGTTGGTGTTGGACGAAGGCCGTGCGAAGTTGGTGCCGGCCGGAGCGAAGATCGTTTTCCAGATGCACTACACGCCCAACGGCACAGCGACGGAAGACTTGAGCTACGTCGGATTCAAGTTCGCCGACCCTGATGAAGTGACCAACATTGTCGGCACGAACAAGGCAGCCAACAGCCGCTTCCGCATTCCGCCGCACGCGAAGAACCACAAGGTCGAAGCCAACTTCCGCTTCCGCGACGACGCCCTGCTGCTGGCGATGTTCCCGCACATGCACCTGCGCGGCAAGTCGTTTCGGTACACTGCGATCTACCCCAACGGGAAAGAAGAGATTCTGCTGAACGTGCCGAATTACGATTTCAACTGGCAGAACGGATATATTTTGGCCGAGCCGAAGCGGATGCCCGCCGGCACGCGGCTGCATTGCGTCGCCCACTTCGACAATTCCGAAAACAACCTGGCCAACCCCAACCCGAAAGAGACCGTGCGCTGGGGTGATCAAACTTGGGAAGAGATGATGATCGGGTACTTTGATATGTGCCTGCTGGATACCGGCGAGGCCCGTTCGGACTTTGGCCCGCGGACGCAGCGGTTTCTTGAAAAAGCTGAAAAGGGAATCGAGTTGGACGATGAGACTCGCAAGCTGGCGGGCCAATTCGCCGAGGGTCATGAGGAAATGTTTGCGTTGAGCATGGCGTTGCGCGAAATCGTTCCGCAGCTAGACCG
>CALBTA010000250.1 GCA_937967755.1 uncultured Planctomycetaceae bacterium
TTACGAATCACCAGATCGCAAAGTACGATCGTGAAACCGGCAAGCGGTTGGCGGCCAGCGAAGGGGATGCGCAGCACCTTAACAGCGGGTTCTTGTGGCAAGGGCGGTTGCTCTGCGCCCATTCGAATTACCCGCGCGTGCCGGAGCGCAGTGAGATCAAGTCGCTCGATCTGAAGACGATGCGGCTAACAACATTCAAAGACTTCGGCAACCACGGCGGCAGCCTGACCTGGGTTGTGCGTTACGAAAAACATTGGTGGTGCAACTTTGCGTACTACGGCGCGAAGAACGGGCGAACCTATCTGGCCAAGTTCGACGAGGATTGGAACGAGGTTTCGCGGTGGACTTATCCGGAAGAAGTTATCAGCAAACTCGGGCGGTACAGTTTGTCCGGCGGGATTTGGGATGGTAATTCGCTGCTGGTGACCGGTCACGATGATCCGGTCGCCTTCCGCCTGCGGCTGCCGCAAGACGGTAACGTACTGACGTTCATCGAACGGGTCGCCGTGCCCTTCACCGGGCAAGGGTTCGCCCACGACCCGCGGACGGGCGGCCTCGTCGGCATCAATCGGGCAAACCGGCAGATTGTAATCGCCGCGCCGACCGCGAACCTGATCTGTTGCGGGGCCGACGAGGTCTTCATCATCGACCCGGCCGACCCTGGGCGAAAGATCTGGTCCTGGCGGGCGAAAGGTTCCGCGTCGATGCACGAATCGTGTTGCGCGAAGTTCCGTTCGACGGACGAGTGCAAACCATACGCGGGCGACTTGCTGCTGGTCACCTCGTCGTCCGGCGGCGTCGCCCTCATCCAGCGGGCGACCAAGAAGTGCCTCTTCCTTGCCGAAAGCCGCAACGCCCACAGCGCTTGCCTGTTGCCGCAGGATCAGATCGCCGTGGCTTCGAGCTACGGCGGAGACAAAGTCGAATTCTACGACCGGCAAGCCGCCGACAAGCCGGCAGCCGCGCAGCAGTCGATTCCTTTGAAAGGTGCCCACGGGACCGTGTGGGACGCGAAGCGTAAGTGCCTTTGGGCGCTGGGCGGCGACGAACTGCTGCGCCTCGTTGCGAACGGGCGGGCGGCCATCGATCAGCGCTGGTCCGTCGCGGCCCGGCACCGTTTGCCCACGCCCGGCGGGCACGATCTTTCGCCTGCGGGCGATGGCGTGCGGCTGCTGGTCACTTCCAACACGCAAGTTCTGCTGTTCGACCGCGATGAACCATCGTTTCAAGTCCACAAGCAATTCGGCGATGCCGCCAAGGTGAAATCAATCACCGTTCATCCACGAACGAAGAAAATCGTCTACCACCAGGCCAGCAAAGAACATTGGTGGAGCGACACGATCCGCTTCGACCAACGAGACCCGATTCGCCTGGAGGGCGAACGGTTGTACAAAGTCCGCTGGGATCAGCCGGAAGAACTTCCGTAACGCGCTATCGAACTCCATCAGCGCACGCCGCCACCTTGAGCGGGCGGCTTCAACAAATCGCGGCCTAAGAATTTCGGCTGGTCGCGGCTGAAAAATTGCAGGCCCTCGGGCGTTCGCGGCCGGTAGGTGACCGCGGCCCGGGCGTATTTCGTTTGGGCCAGTTGCAATGCCTGCTGGGCCTTCGCCGGATCGTCTTGCCGGGCGACCAGCCCCCAATCGTAGTTGGCATCAGGGTGCTGATGGGCGTGCCGGGCGAACTCAACGACCAGATCAACCGCCGCGGGTTTGCCGTCGGTCATTTCAACCTGATAGATCACTTCCAGCCAACGCCCGTTGGGCAAACGCTTCGCCCCCGGCGGCAGCGGCGTGCGGTTGGGAATGGTCGCGGCGAGGGCTTTGCTGAAAACCAGGATGAACTGGTTTCCATCTTCGCCGCCTAGCTTTTTGGCGATCTGCTGGCGCAGCGCCAACTCGGCTTGTTCGACCGCATCGGGCTGTGGTTTTTCAACAGCACCTTCGCCCTCGGCCGCTGCCGCACCGGCATCCGCCTCGCCGAACGCCTCGCCCGGTTTGGGAAAGCCTTGCGCGTGGGCAGTTTGTCCCAATGCCAGCCAGGCAAGAACCAACGCGAGGAGATATCCCGTCAGCAGTGAAACGCGCCGTGCGGTCATTCGTTTCGTTCCTGAGACTGTTTGAAAATGGTAGTAGGCACGCTCCGCGTGCCGTAACGGAGTCTTGATCACGGATGGATTCGGCGGACGGCACAGGGACTGTGCCTGCTACTTTATGGATGACGCTGCATGAAATCGCGCATGTTGCGGTGCTGCGGCGTGACGTACGGCTGGATATTCTCGTCCCCGCAAAACGGGCACTTCGGCGACGCCTCGTCTTTGGGAAGCGGAAACAGCGCCGCGTTGTCAATTTCCTTCACGCGCGAGCATTCGCGGTTAACGCACTGCCCAATCCCGTGCGCCGCTTCGCCATCGTTGATTTCCGAATGGGTAAACGGCAGCGCCGGCGGCCCGCAGTGGATCACCACTTGGCGAGTTTCGTTGGTCATTAGGGCAAACGGCAGCACGTCTTCGGTCAGCGGTTGGCTTTCGTCAAAATCCAACCGGTAGGTGCTGACGTCGAACTCGTACTCAGGCTGGCTGACCGCATCGCCTTCGACGATCCACACGACCGGATCGTCGGCTGCAATCGGCTTGCCGTCGATGCCCGTCGGCGGACCTTCATACAACTCGGGCTTCAAATGCCCCACGAAGTGACCCTCGGGCGTGACGAAATGACGGTTGTGCGAAGGCGGAGCGACAGGCTCCGATCCGCAACCGCCGAGCAATAGGGCGAAAATCACCCCGGCCAACAGCATCCCGCGAAATGAAACGCTCGCCATGATTGCCCTATTAACTTCCCACTGAAGTTTAGTTGCCCGCGCAACCGGCGGCGCCGGGGATGACGATATTCCGCACAGCGGGATCCATGGCGTGAAACATCTGATGCAATTCAGGCACGGGGTTTCCGCCTGGATCGTGGATGCTGAAGTTGTACGAGTGGTACGTGTTGCTCCGCAGGCTCATTTGAATATCGCCGTTGGACAACCGCTCCAGAATCACGTGCGCGTCCCAATCGAAATCAGTCGCGTCTTCAATCCACACCTCGTAACGATCCGGTGTATCGGCCACCAGCAGCACGCGCGACCGGCTTTCGCCCGGCACGATGTAACCCGCCTCCAACGGCAGGTGCAGGCCATTGTTGTTGACGTGGAAGGCGTAGCCCAAAACTTCCGGGAAGCCGTAATCGTCGTCGTAACAATCGTCCTTTTGGCCCGGGCCGCGGGTCGGAACCCACTTTTCGTTGTAGTTGGTGTCGTCCTCGGAATCCTCGCCGTTTTCGCTTTCGCCACTGTGGCCCGACGGTGGGCAAGGCGAAGTTTCATCGGGGCGAACCGAAGCAACGTGCCCATCGCCGTAGACCGCGTTGGCCGTTCCCATGTGGCGGAAGGCGGCGTTGGCATTCCACTCTTCACAGCGCTGCGTCGCAGAGTAACCGACGATATCGGCGCTGGCGGTCTTGTAATCCATCACCAAAATTCGGCCCGCGTCGTCCGGCGTGAAGAAATGGGCCTTGTTGTTCATGCCGTAACTTTCCTCGCCCACTTCCACGTTGGGGCAATTCAGCATGCTGCTTTGATTCTCCATGAACGGCTTCAGCACAGCGGTCCAATTCGACGAACGGACTTCCACGTTCTGCGACTGTGCATGCTTGAACGCCATGCCGAATTGGCGAAGGTTGTTCTTGCACGTAACATTGCGGGCCGAGCCACGGGCCATCTGCACCGCCGGCAGCAGCAGAGCCATTAAGATGCCGATGATGGTGATCACCACCAACAATTCCACCAATGTAAACGCAGTCCGATCGACACGATTGAAGCGACGGCGCGAATGAGCCATAGCATCCCCCGAAATGAAGAGAGAAGTTTGGGATCGTTCAATGGCGAGCGAATGCTCAGCAATTGCCCCGAGATATTCAGCGTTCACTCAGCATTTGCTCACCGGCATCGTAACCCGATCAACGCCCGCCGATCAAGCGATTTCGGTGAAGAAAACGGAAAAAAGCATCACTCCTTGGCGTCTTCTTGTTCGACCTTACGCTGCTCGGCTTCTCTTCGCGGAGCTTCCAGCCGCGTCAGGGTGATATTACGAAGCTCGCTCGACGTATGCCAGTTGCCGATGCCGAAGGGGCGGAGCGGTTCTTGCTCCCACCAGATGTCGAACTTCTTGTCTTCGCGGTCGAGGTTGATGATCCGCTCTTTGTCGATCCATACTTGAATCTTCTCTTCGGTCACGCGCAAGCGGATCGTGTACCACTGGCCGTTCTTGAACTCGGTGAAGCCGGTCGTTTCATTCTCATCCGCGTTGAAGTCGTCAACGTTCGAAAGCCCCGTCGTCCCTCCGCCCCAGCCACCGCAAATGAACGTGCAGTACTGCCGGCCCACGGGAAACGTCATGCCGCAGAAGAAATCGCTGCCGTCGGTCCGCCGAGCCTGAAGCGAGACTTCGTAATTCGTCCGCGGGAAGTCGTCCTTGCCGTAGACGATGCCCGTGGCGGTCAGCCCTTGCGGCATGACGATCGCGCCGTTGTTCACCGCCACTTCGCCCGGCTTTTCATAGGAATTCTTATCCGCCACCCGCCAGCCAGCGAGCGTCTTGCCGTCAAACAGCGGCGCAGGTTTCGGCGGTTCCGCGATGGCCATGCCCGTTGCGTAACAAGCAAGCAGAATCGAACAAGCAAATCGGTGCAGGTACATGGTAATCTCGTCAATAAGCGAATTCGAAGGGTGATTGGGTTATAGTGTAGCAGACACGAAATTCAGAACATTTCATGGGAACGCTAATGGTCGCTAATTGACGCTAATCTCTCTTAACTTTTGTTAGCGCAGATTAGCGAGGATTAGTGTTCCTGTTCGACAAACCAGATTCGACTTTTGAAGGAGTAGTGAAAATGGCCTTTCGTCTGGTGGCAGTTTTATCTCTATTTGTGTTCATGGCGGTATCGGGCAGTGACCCCACGTTCGCCGAGGAGCACAAACGCCCTAACTTCGTCTTCCTGCTGGTCGATGATCTGGGTTGGAAAGATTTGAGTTGCTACGGCAGTTCGTTTTACGAGTCGCCGAATATCGATGCCCTGGCCCGCAGCGGTATGCGGTTCACCGACGCCTATGCCGCTTGCCCCGTTTGTTCGCCGACACGGGCCGCCATCATGACTGGCAAATATCCGCCGCGGGTGAACATCACCGATTGGATTCCAGGGCAAAGCCCCAAGAACCGCAAGCTGACCACGCCGGAAGACCGCATGAACCTGGCGCTGGAGGAAGTCACCATCGCCGAGGTGCTGAAGAAGGAAGGTTACGCGACGTTCTTCGCCGGCAAGTGGCATCTCGGCAGCGAAGGGCATTTTCCAGAGGATCAAGGTTTCGACATCAACAAAGGGGGGCACCACAAAGGCTCGCCCCCGGGCGGATATTATTCGCCGTATAAAAACCCGAAGCTGGAAAGCGGCCCCGCAGGCGAGTATCTGACCGACCGGCTGACCGACGAGTCGATCAAGTTCCTCGAAGAAAGTATGGGCAAACCGTTTTTGCTGTACCTCTCTTTTTACACCGTGCATACGCCGATTCAGGCTTGCAAACGGCATCTAGAAAAGTTCGAAAAAAAGAAGGCCGACCTGCCGCATGCCGACATCGCCGACTTCGTCAAAGAGCGCGACGGGTGGACCAAGCAGATCCAAGACAACGCCGCATACGCTTCGATGGTTTACGCTCTGGATGAGAACATCGGGCGGCTGATGAGAAAGTTGGAAGAGTTGGAACTGGCCGACAACACCGTGGTGATTTTCACTTCGGACAATGGCGGCCTCAGCACCCTCGGCCGCAAGGGTGCGCCCACGGCCGAAGCCCCGCTGCGGGCTGGCAAGGGTTGGTGTTACGAAGGGGGAATTCGCGTGCCGCTAATCATCCGCGCACCCGGCGTGACGAAACCGGGGTCGGTTTCCGAAGAGGTCGTCACCAGCACCGATTATTTCGCGACGATGCTCAAGCTGGCGGGGGTGAAGCCGGAAGGGGAAATGCCTGAAGATAGCGTCAATCTAGTTCCGGCACTCAAGGGTTTGCAACTCGGTCGCGAGGCGGTCTTCTGGCATTACCCTCACTACCACGGCAGCACGTGGACGCCTGGGGCCGCCGTTCGGGCTGGCAAGTGGAAGTTGGTGCAGTTCTATGAGTACGATCAGGTCGAACTTTACAATCTGGGCGAAGACTTGGAAGAGCGCAAGGATCTGGCCGCCAAAATGCCGGACAAACGCGACGAACTGCTGGCGTTTCTTCGCCAATGGCAGAAACAGGTTGGCGCGAAAATGCCGGTCGCACGATGAGTCCCCTCGCGAATTGCCTCGAAAAGGCCGGCCTCGCCGCGAATCGATAGCCCGTCGGCCCTGGTGCGGATAGGATGGAGCTTTCCCCTACTCCCTCTCCCTCTGGGAGAGGGCCGGGGTGAGGGCTGTCAGATTTCTTGAAACGCGAAGAACCGATTTATGTTGCCTTCACGTGGGAATTATCTTACTCAACAATGCCCAACCAAAACCTCAAAACAACGCTTGCGCGGCTGATCCGAGGGGCTGGCCTCCTGTGGCGGTTGGACCGCGCTCGCTTTTGGCGCGAAGCGATCACGCTGGCGGCGATGGTGATGGTGTTGGT
>CALBTA010000251.1 GCA_937967755.1 uncultured Planctomycetaceae bacterium
TGCGGCATGCCCGCGAACTCGCTGACCAGGCCCGCTTCGAAGAGGCGCTGTCCACCGCCCAATCGCTTCAGGGCTTGACCCACCACCGGCTGATGGACATCGCCGAAGCGGCCTGCCGGCTTTCCGAGGAAACCCAGCGCAGGCAGCAGGAAGCGGTGTCGCAATCGAAACATGTTTTGGATGAAGCGCGCACCGCGCTGGATGAAGGTCGCTGGAAAGATGCGCTGTCGACCATCGCGCACATTCCGGCGGCGCTCCGCGGTGAAGAGCATGAGTCGATCCAGGCGGCTGCGCAAGAGGCGGTCGAGGAACTGGCGGTGCTGAAGCAACAGATCCAAACCGCGGTCGCCGCCAAGGAAACCGGCGGTCTGTTGCCAAAAGTTCAGCGGGCATTGGAACTGGAACCTGGCAATGTCCAACTGTTGCGCGCCAGTGAGCAATTGCGGCGGCGGCAAAAGAGTGACCAGTGCGCTTTGGCGGTTGAGCGGTTGAAGCAGGCGAAGCAATCGCTGGAAACGTTTCAGTACCGCGAAGCCCAAGACCTGATGGCGACGGTGTCCGCCGACGTCTTCGAAGACCCCAAGCAGCAAGAGCGAGCCGAGCAGTTCCGCGCGCAAGTCGACGAGTTGGCTACGCTATGGGAAAGCCTGAGGTTTTCCCCTTACGCCGACGAGGACCTGCTGAAATTGGGCGAGCGAATGCAAAGCCTGGCCCCGAACGATCAGCGGATTGAGAAGGTGCAGACCCAACTTCGGCAGCGCCTCGGCCAGAACAAAAGCGTCCGGTCGGTACGCTGGGCGAAGGCCCCAAGCGAGACGGCCGTCGGTTGCCGGGTAAAGCTTCTTCGATCGCTTGGCTGCATCGACGTTTCGATTGACCAGCAGCCAGCACCGTTTCGCGATGGGCCGGCGCGGTTTTACTCCGCTTGCGGCGCGGCGTTGCAAGGGCTTGGGAAAGCAGCGGTCGCCACCAACTTGCTTCCCAAAGCTGAAGGTGGGCTGTTGAGCCGGTTCAAGAAGCGCCCGCGAATCGCGTCGGTCGCCTGGGGCATCGACATCGGAGGTTCGGCGCTGAAAGTGATCCGCCTTGCTCACGAAGAGTCGACAGGCAAGTTGACCGCCACGGCGGCTGACGTAATTGACTACCCTTCGCCCTTGGTTGAAGCCACATCGCAGGCCCAGCGCAACGATCTGCTTGCCGCCGCGGTCAAGCAGTTCGACGCCCGCTACGGCGTCAAGGACGAAGCGGTCTGCATCACGCTGCCCGGGGCCGAACTGTTGTGCCGTCATTTTGCAGTTCCACCCGTCGAAGAAAAAGCGATCGCCGACTTGGTGAAGTACGAAGCCAAACAGCAGGTGCCCTTCCCGCTCGATCAACTTTATTGGGATTACCACGTCGGGCAAGACCACGGTGGAGATGGGCCGGCCGAAGCAGTGCTGCTGGCGGCCCGGCGAACCAGTGCGGAACACTACCTGAACTGTTTCGCCGATCACAAAATTCGGCTGCAATCTGTGCAAAGCGACTGCGTGGCGCTGTACAACTTTTACGCCGCAGCGTTCAGCGCCTTGGACGGCAACGCAGCAATGCCTTGCGAAATGCTGGTCGATGTCGGCGCGGCAAATACGAACTTTGCGGTTGTCGGCGCCGGTAAGCTGTGGTTTCGCAGCGTCGGGCACGGTGGAAACGATATCACCAGGGCGTTGATGAACCGCTTCCATACGGAATACTCCAAAGCCGATAAGGCCAAGCTGCGTCCGGCCGCTGTGAAAAGCGTTCACAGCTTTCACGAAGCCTGCCAGCCCGCTTTCGAAAAAATCCTCAAGAGCGTCCGGCAATCTATCGACGCCTTCGAGGCTGCCCATCGCGGTTGCAGCATTGAGACAGTCCTTTGTTGCGGAGGCGGGATGAGCACCTTCGGCATTCAGCGCCATCTGTTGGGCGTTTAACGTTCGTTTGAGAAGAGAGTCCAATCCATCCTGCTCCAACGCAAGCCCAATCACTTCAATACGGCCCGACAAGCGTAAGGAAATATCATGTGGAAATGTCCAATGTGGTTGCTCGCGGCAGCGGCCCTTGCCGGCAGCTTTCTCGGCTGCGGCGGGTCTGATCTTCCCCCTCCCCGCGCGGCCGCGCCCGATGATGAAGAGAAACCGCCCCCTTCGAGCCTGCAGGCCCCGCCGGTTCAGCCCGCTGCCGAACCTGAGCCCGCACCTGAAAGCGGCGTTGATCCCCAGCCGTCCGAAGTTGCCGCCGGTGACCGGAAACCGCCAGCGCCCGTTCTTCCGCCCCGGATGATGAACCAGAACGATCGCCGCGCAGACATCATCGCCGACTTGCAAAAGATTGCGGGCGCGCTGGCGGCGTACGTGAGCGACAACGGCGGCGCGTTTCCCAGTTCTCAGGTCGGCACGCTGAGTTGGCGTGTCGCCCTGCTGCCTTACTTGGGTGAGAAGGATCTTTACGATCAGTTCGACCCGGCGAAACCATGGGACGACCCGGCTACCAACTGGCGGTTGCTTCAACATATGCCGGCGGTGTTTCACTCCTTCCACAGCGACCCCGGTCTTACGAACTACCTGGCGATCGGGGGCGATCTCGGGTGTTTCGCGGGGGGTGTCAAGATCGGCCAGGTCGTCGACGGCCTCGATGATACGGTTGTGGTCGTTGTGATGGACGACGGCAACGCCGTGCCCTGGACGAAACCGACCGATGTCGATGCGGTCTTGCTGACGCGCTACAAAGGCTACGGCACGTTCGCACAAAAGTCCTTCCCCACGCTGTTGGCCAACGGTCAAGTGGTCGAACTGGACCGCGACATCAACCCCAATACGCTTCTGGCCGGATGTACCTACGCCCGCCACGATCGGGCGATGCTCTTCAACCATTTTGAATCCCTCAGCGCCGCGGTGATTGAAGGGCCGTCCCGCGCCGAAGTGGTGGCGTCTGCCGCTTCGCGCAACCGCGACGACGAAGAGAAGCCGCCTCCGGGCGATCTCCCAGGCGGAGGCGGCACGGCAGATGGCGGCCGCCAATAGCGAGAGCGAGAGTTGATCCCGGTACCCGACGAGGTCAGCCAGCGAGGCGCGATGGAATTGGTCAAGCAGTTGTTCCTCAGCAGATACGAAGACGCCGACAATAATCTTGACAAACGAGAAATTGCCAGGGAGATGGTTACCAAAAGCGGCCAGTTGGGCGACGACCTGGCCGGCAAGTACGCCATGCTGACCACGGCCCACCGGATCGCGTTGGAAGCTGACGATTTGGAAACGGCCGGGGCGGCGACCAGCGCGTTGATTGAGACCTACGACGTCGATTCGTACAGCATGAAAGTGGCGCTGCTGAAAAAGACCGCCCGTCTGACGCAAGAGAGCAGCTTCGACACCCGCATCATCGAAGACGCCTACGAGTTGGCCAAAGAAGCCGCCGCGAAAGACGACTATGGCACAGCCAAAGAGATGGCCGGCGTTGCGCTGGCTGCCGCCCGGCGGCAGGCCAATCGGGACGAGGTCACGCGCATTGCTCGCTTGAACTCTGACCTTCAAAAGATGGACGCGGCCTACCGGCGCGTGCAACTGGCACTTTCGAAGACGGGCGGAGCAAAGCCTAACCCCGCGACGAGCGAGCTCGTGGGAGAGTACTACTGCTTTACCAAGGGCCAGTGGGACCGCGGGTTGCCGCACCTGGCCAGGTCGGAAGACCCTTCGCTCCGCCGCGCCGCGGAGCTTGATCTGACCGCACCGGCCGATGCGCAACAGCAGCTCGAACTGGCCGATCTTTGGTGGGCCTTGCAGGAAAACGCCCGCCCTCCCCAAGACCGCAACATCGCCCGGCGCAGCCTGTATTGGTATCAGCTCGCCGTCAACGAACTGCCCGAAGGCCTTCCGCGGCTGAAAGCCGAACTGCGCGTCAAAGAAATCGAAGCCCTGGGCGGCCCGTAAACGCCAGCGCCGTATTCGTCTATCCGCGCAACGCGATGCACGCTCGCCTGGTTTCAAATCCCACGAAGGATTCACCACTGCATTCACCACGGAAACCTCGCGACTTTGTTAACTCCCGATCAGTCTTGCGTTTACGTCGTTCACCAATTTTCCGTTGCCGAGTAGCCAGTGGTGAAATTTTGGCCATGCTCCGCTGGCCGCCGATTCGACGCAACGTGTTTCTAAACAAGGGTTTACGAACTACCGTTCGACGCTCCGCTGCCATCAGCATTCACCAAAGTCCCGCAAAACCGTGGGTGGTGGTGAATGTAGGCCGCTTTTGCCGGAAACCGGGCATCCGCGTGATGCAAAATCCTGAAGCACACCAAACGCCTCCGCGCGACGATTGCCGGGTTTTAGAGGGATCTTCCATACCACACCAAGACTCCTATATGTAAACACTTGAAAACCAAACATATGTACATTATTCGGAAACAGGCCTGCATGTCAAGCCAGTGGTACACTTTTCTGGAAAGATTCTTGAAAAAGTTTTCCGCCCCAATTTCGCCTAACGCCCTGATCCCCGTATTTTCAGCATCCCATATCTCCCTTCCTAATCTCAATCCTCTCACGCAGAGGCGGTGTGCGGGATTGAGATCAGGCGATACGGCCATGTGCTGGGCAAACAGTGTTATCCCGAAGCATGAACGCCTGGGTCGCGCACGCTTCGAATTAGGGCCAGGCGAACGCATCTTACCGGCGGCGTCGCAGCGGTTCGACCGATTCGCCTGCCAGTTCATAGATCGCCCAGGTGTTGCCGTCACCGCCCGTGACGATTTCGATTCGCAACGTACCGGTGACCTCGAGCGGCTTTTCGGTGTAGCTGGCGGTGACGCCGTCGGTAAGCTTCACCATGATCAGGTGATCCGCTTCGCCCCCTGGGCCGAATTTGCATTCGGTATTCTTCAGCAGAATGAACTCTTGGATTGACCTAAGACGATCGTCGGGGCGAATAAATCCCCCGATACGCACTCGTCGGCCATTCAACTCACGCGCCCGCTCGGAAAGCATCCACTCGCGAAAGACGATATCCGGTTGCATCATGCAGTCGAGATCGGCGAACGAAATTGGCTCAACCGCTCCGTCGCTGTCGTCAACAATCTCTACACCCGCCGATGACCCGGCATCGGTCGCCGCTTCCGGAACAGACGCCTGGCTACAACCCAGCAGGGTGAGGACTAGGGCAGTTCCGAAACACGGATACCAAGACGGCGTGCCTCTGGCAGCCTGCCAGAGTTGACTTCTGCTCTGTGCTTGTCGTCCAATATCGTGAATTGTGTTCCCGCGAGCGTGCATCGAACTACTGATCTGGTTGATTGAGACGCAGATTGCGAAAGTTGGATTTCGCGGATAGGCTCCACTGAGGCAAACGCGCCGGAAGCGAAGATGGAACGGGCCGCTTTCCGTTTCCACGCTTTTCAGCCGTGCTGAACTTACCAAATGGTGGCGGGTTCAGCGCAGCCTGAAGTCGTGATGATCGCCATGCAAGTGTTGACGTCACCTCGACGTCAAGCGGGGGCACACGATATTATGCTCAAGAGTAACTCTACCTATCAACTCAGCCCACCATGCAAACCAACGAACTTCGCGATAAATACCTTGAATTCTTTCAGTCGAAAGACCATACGCGCGTCGGCAGCGATGTGCTGGTGCCGACGTGGGATCCCAGCGTGCTGTTCACGCCGGCGGGGATGAACCAGTTCAAGGATCACTTCCTCGGCAAGGTGAAACTCGATTTCACCAAGGCGACGACATGCCAAAAGTGCTTGCGGACGGGCGATATCGAGAACGTTGGCCGCACGGCGTACCACCATACGTTCTTCGAAATGCTGGGTAACTTCAGCTTCGGCGATTATTTCAAACGCGAAGCAATCAATTGGGCGTGGGAGTTTCTGACCGAGAAGCAGTGGCTGGGCATCGATCCGGCCCGGCTGACGGTGACGGTCTATAAAGATGACGACGAGGCGGCTGAGATTTGGGCCAGCGGTATCGGGCTGAGCAGCGACCGCATCGAACGCCTGGACGAGGACGAAAACTTCTGGCCCGCCAGCGCCCCCAGCGAAGGCCCCGACGGTGTCTGCGGGCCGTGCAGCGAGATTTTTTACCACCCCGACGGCGGCAAGTCGGTGGAGATTTGGAACTTGGTGTTCACGCAGTTCAACCGCGTCGGCGACCCGCCGGATAACCTCCGCCCGCTGCCCAGCAAGAACATCGACACCGGCATGGGCCTGGAACGAACGGCCGCCACGCTGCAAGGGGTGGAGACGAACTTCCACATCGACATTTTGAAGCCGATCGTCGCAGCGGCCGCCGAAGTTTGCGGGGTGCAATACGAATACGCCAGCGACAACGGCCGCCGCCTGCGCCGCATCACCGATCACGTGCGGGCTTGCGCCATGGCGGTGCATGAGAACGTTTACCCCGGTTCGCAAAAGGAGAAGTACGTCATCCGCCGGCTGTTGCGGCGGGCCGTGTTGGACGGGCACCAAATGGGCATGCGCGACCCGTTCCTGTTTCAGATCGTACCGCCGGTGGTTGAGATGATGAAACATCCTTACCCGGAGATCACGGAAACGGTGCAGCGCGTGCAGGACGTGATCAAGAAAGAGGAAGAGGCGTTCCTGGGAACGATCGACGCTGGCCTGGCCCGCATGGAAAAGATCTTTAGCGAGATCAAATCCGCCGGTCGGGCAACGGTTGACGGCCGGGAAGCCGCGGAACTCTACACCACCTACGGCGTTCCGCCTGAGTTGTTCGAGACGATGGCGGCCGAAGACAATCTTGCGTTCGATTGGGAAGGATTCCGCGGTGCGATGGAAAAGCACAGCGAAGATTCCGGCGGCGGCGGCCACACTGTGATGGGCGACAACGGCCCGATCGATGCCATCAAGAAGGTGTTTCACGAGTGTGAGTTCCTCGGGTATGAAACGACCGAAGCCGAGGCCGAATTGAAATTCATCGTCGCGCAAGATCATCTTTGCGATCAGTTGACCGAAATCGGTCACGACCAAAGCGTCGTCGTCGTGCTCGACCGCACCCCGTTTTACGGAGAGTCAGGCGGGCAGATCGGTGACGTGGGTGAAATCACCGGCGACGGCTTCCGCTTTGACGTGCAAGATACCCAGCGCAACGGTCAGCTCGTGCTGCACATCGGGCATCTTGCCGAAGGGGCGATGAAGACCGGGGCGAAGGTCACGGCCCGTGTGGACCCTGCCCGGCGCGCCGGCATTCGGCGAGCGCATTCGGCAACGCATATCTTGCACCATGCCCTGCAGAATATCTTGGGCACGCACGCCCAGCAGCAAGGTTCGAAAGTTGATAACGACGAGCTGCGGTTCGACTTCACCAACATGTCGGCCGTGGGCCGCGAAGAGTTGGAGCAGATTCAGGCGATCGTCGATCACCACGTGACGGCCGCCGAGCCGGTCACCGCTCAGGTGTTGCCGCTGGCCGAAGCCCGGCAGCAAGGGGCGATGATGCTGTTCGGCGAGAAGTACCCCGACCCGGTGCGGATGGTCTCGATGGGCGAGTTCAGCAAGGAACTGTGCGGCGGAACACACCTGAGCAACACGTCGGAAGTCGAGGCGTTCGATATCAGCAACGAAGAAAGCGTCTCCGCCGGCACGCGGCGAATTGTCGCGCTCACCGGTGCGAAAGCAAAAGAGAATATCGATCGAACGCGCGCGGCGGTTGAAGAGTTAACGAATATGCTTGGCTTGCCCGCTTCGCAGTTATGCGAAGCCGTCAAGCGGCGGCAAGATCGCTTTCGCGATCTCAAGAAGTGTCTTTCCAGCGGCGCAACCCCCAAAGCATTCGAGACCGAAAACCGAAAACCGAAAACCGAAAACCTTTCCCACGCCCAGCGTAAGGCCGTGCTGCAAGAGGTCGCCCGCGTGCTGAACGCCCCGCTGTTTGAAGCCCCGCAGCGATTGCAGGCGCTGCTGGCCGATTCGGAAAAGATGCAGCAGGAAATCGAACAGCGCGGCGAG
>CALBTA010000252.1 GCA_937967755.1 uncultured Planctomycetaceae bacterium
GGCCCCCGCAACCCCATGCTGCCGTAGCCAAGTTGGGCAACTTCCAGGTCGGTTCTGCCGAGTTGGGTTTTCTTCACGTATCCCCTCGTGACAATTTGTTCCAATTGATCCCTGGCTGTACCAGAGAATCGTACCCGATTACGCCGATTTCGATGGGCAACTCTCGGCGGTCAGCAACACGTGAAGCTCACTTCGCGAACCTTTTGCGGGACAAAGTGTCTTATGCCGCGCGTTCGCTCTCGCCCCTTGCCATCAACATCCAGGCCATATGCTTGAACTCCTTTGGAACGATCCGATTAACCAGACCAACATGGCGAAGTACATTGAGGCCTGTGAACTTGCTGCAGGCGACCGTGTGCTGGATGTCGGGTGCGGGTGCGGCGAGGTGCTGATTCGCTTGCACCAGCGGTATCGAATCGAAGGAATCGGCATCGACTTTTCTGCCCCGCACATCGCCGAAGCGAAGCGACGGGTCGCGAAATTTTCAGCCGATTCTTCGCTGAAACTCATTGAGATTGATGCGACCGAATTTGAAGTCGAACCGAATTCATTTGATTTGGTTGTGTGCCTGGGTGCCAGCCACGCATTCGGCCTGGGCAGTGATGCTTACCAAAACGCCATCGCCAACATGATTCCGATGGTTCGCCCGGGCGGGAAAATCTTAATCGCCGAAGGCTATGCTCGACAGCCCGCGGCACCTGAGTACCGAAAACTCCTGGGCGACTCTACCCCGGACGACGCCACGCATGCGGCCAACGTGGCGACGGGAGAAAGGCTCGGTTTAATTGCGTTAGGTGCTTGGACCAGCAGCAAGGATGAGTGGGATGATTTCGAGTGGACGTATCAACGCATCATCGAACGGAACGCCGAACAGCAGCCCGATGATGACAGCGCCCAATCGAAGCTGGCGCAGCGGCGCGAGTGGATACACGCGTACTTGCGATGGGGCCGCGACACTTTAGGCTACGGAATCTACCTGTTCCAGCTGCCGAAAAGGTAGCAGGCAACATGAAGCAATAGCCCAGCGACGGCTGTCTAGTTATCGTACCAGATGCCGATGCCGATTTGCTTTTCGTGCTGGTTCCAGAACGAGCGTTGGCTGCTGCGGCCGTTGTAGTAGTGCACACCGACCCGCAACAGGCCGCCCCCTTCGTCGGCGCGCCAGGCCCAGCCGGCTTGGGCGACGAAGTTGCCACCGAAATCAAGCTCTTGCCGCAAATGCCCGTTGACCGCATAGAACGGTGCCCCGCAAAAACCGGTCGGGCAGCGCGGTGCCTTTTCGAAACCGAATTGAAATTCCCAAGGCTCGGCGATGTCGCTCCAGAATGCCCAGGAAGCTTCGGCGTAGATGCGGAAGTCGTCGGTGACGTATTCCGAATAGCCCAGCACCAGCGAGTCTTTCGCGTAGTTAAAACGTGTGAAGTTCGGGGCGTTGCGAAGAATGAACTCGTCGCCCAGGTGCGAACTGACGTGCCAGTAGCCGAACTTGATCTGCTTGTTGCACCACCCGTAGGTGAAGGGCACGCCGACGCGGTAATCGGTCGCCTGCACGTCCATGTCTTCCTGGAACGAGAGTCGCACGTGGGCGGCTGCTTCAATATCAAGCTGAAAACCTTCGGGGCGGAAAGCATCGCGGTTACCGTAGCGGATAATTCCTTTCCGTCCGCCGAGCGTGCCGTCGAAGAAGGCCCCTTCGTCGTCGTCGTTGTCGGCGATGTGGTTGATCCGCAAACCAAGCCGCGATTCATTCACGCCCGCCAGATAGCTGCGATAGATGATCCCCTCGGGCAGCAGCGTCCAACCCCAAAAGTCACAGCCGCCGCAGCAAGCGCAATCACCTTCGATCAGCGGCTGGCCTTGGAAATAGCTATCGTTTTCTCCGCCGTGCGAAAACGATGCGTAGTTTTCCGGCGGCCGCGGCGGGGCGTCGCCGTTGCTGGTGGCGATGATCGACGAACCGAATTCATCCGCAACCGTCGTCAACGCCGAATCGTCGACCCGCACCAGCACGCCGGCTGCGCTACTGCTTTCCGCCTGCTGCGCATCGGCAACCACAGCCGGCAAAAAGCATGCGGCCACAAGCAGCGCAGAAAGAGTAATGCAGCGGAAGCTCACGCGGGGAATGCCTTTAGCGGGAGAACAGGTGGGAATCGACGGGCGGGCAATGCATTGGTACGATAGGGTCGCATCGCCGGCACGTTGAGGGATGGGTGGTCAATTAACTTCATCGGTTGCGGGATTACCCAACTTGACGCACAGGCCGCATTGGGCGAACGATGCTATCGCCGCCTGTGCCTTGTTCCGGTTAGGCAATTGGCGGAGGGTTGGACGAGAGGAGTGATAGCGGAAGTCTAGCGACGTGCGGGATACCGCGACAGGGCAACCCCATTTGGAATGTAAGTCTTGTGCTACAATGGACTTACGCGAAGTGGGAAAGTGAAGCAATCGGCCGTGAACCCTCGTCCCCAGCGGATTGCTTCGACTGGCAGCGGTCGATGGAACCCCCGCGATTGCCTGACCGTTACGTTCGTTGTTCTTTATCGGATGAGGAGAGTTGAACTTGTCGCAGAACGTCAATGGCCAACCCGTAGACGCCCTGATCATCGGCGGTGGCATCGTGGGCGTGGCGACTGCGTATAACCTGATGCTGCAGCGGCCCGCTGCTTCGATAGTGATTCTGGAAAAAGAATCGTCGCTGGGCGCGCATCAAACCGGGCGCAACTCGGGCGTGTTGCACTCCGGCATTTACTACAAGCCCGGTTCGCTGAAGGCGGCCAACTGCCGCGCGGGCCGCCAGCGGATGGTTGAGTTTTGTCAGGGGCAAGGCATCGCGCACGACGTTTGCGGCAAGGTGATCGTGGCGGTTAGTGACGACGAGATTCCGCGGCTGGAAAACATCCTCGCCCGCGGGCAGGCCAACGGTGTGAACTGCGAAATGATTTCGCGCCAGCGGTTGTTGGAACTGGAACCGCACTGCGCTGGGGTGCAAGCGATCCACGTTCCCGATGCGGGCATCGTGAATTATCAAGACGTCTGCCGGCGGCTGGCCGCGATTGTCGAAGAGGGCGGCCATCACATCGTCACGCGCGCCAAGGTGACTGGGCTGCGACATGAGACTTCGCAGCTGGTTGTCGAATCAACCCAAGGCGACTTTGCCGCCCGTCAGGTCATCAATTGCACGGGGCTGCATAGCGATCGCGTGACCCGGTTGAGCGGACAGCAGCCCGAGTTCAAGATCGTACCATTCCGCGGCGAGTTCTTTCAGTTGAAGCCCGTGGCCGAGCATCTTTGCCGCACGCTGATCTACCCCGTGCCCGACCCGAAGTTTCCGTTCTTGGGTGTGCATTTCACCCGCACGATCGAAGGCGGCGTAGAGTGCGGCCCCAACGCCGTGCTGGCGTTTGCCCGCGAAGGCTACCGCAAATTCGACGTCAACGCCCGCGACCTATGGGAGTCGCTCACGTACGGCGGCTTTCTTCGCATGGCGGCGAAGTACTGGCGAACGGGTGCGGGGGAGCTCTGGCGGTCGTTCAGCAAGCGGGCGTTCGTGCGACAGTTGCAGCGGCTAGTACCGGAGATTCGCAGCGAGCATCTAGTCACCGGGCCATCGGGCGTGCGTGCCCAAGCAATTACGCCGCTGGGCGAGATGGTTGACGACTTTGTAATCCGCCAGCACGACCGGGTGATCAACATCTGCAACGCCCCCAGCCCGGCAGCGACGTCGGCGTTGAACATTGGGCGGTTGATTGTGGAGCAGATGGAAAACTCTGCGAAGACTGGCGTTTGATGTTGGGCAACGATAAACTCACACGGGTAGGGTAGAACGGATTGGCAATCCGTCCTACCCTACCTCGCCAACCACCCCGAATGGGCCGATAACATGCAACGCCGACAATTTATCTCCACCTCTTGCGCTGCCGCCGTGGGCACGATGTTGGGTTCCGGCCGCACTGCGTCAGCGAGTAATAGAGTCATTCCGCAAATGGCGTTCGGGCTGGTCACGTACCAGTGGGCAGCCGGTTGGGATCTGCCCACGTTGATCGCCAATTGCGAAAAGTGCGACGTGCGCGGCGTCGAACTGCGCACTACCCATAAGCACGGCGTGGAGCCATCGCTGACGAAGGTGCAACGCGACGAAGTTCGTAAGCGATTCGCCGACAGCAAGGTCACGCTGGTCGCCATCGGCAGTAACGAACGCTACGACAATCCGGACGCGGCGGTCGTTGAGAAGGCGATTGAAGCAACCAAACAGTTCGTGCTGCTCAGCCACGATGTGGGCGGAACAGGCGTGAAGGTCAAACCTGATCGGTTGTACGAAAACGTGCCCCGGGAAAAAACAATCGCACAGATCGGGCGGTCGCTGAACACCCTCGGCGAGTTCGCAGCCGGTTACGGGCAGCAGATTCGCCTGGAAATTCACGGCGGCTGTGCCGAGATTCCGACGATCAAAGCGATCATGGATGTCGCCGATCACGAGAACGTCGCCCTCTGCTGGAATAGCAACCAGCAAGACCTACAGGGCGAAGGGCTGGAGAAGAACTTCAAGCTCGTCCGCGACCGATTCGGGCGAACGCTGCATTGTCGCCCGCTGGACGATAAGACTTACCCCTACGAGAAACTGATTGAATTATTGATCGAATCGAAGTACGACGGCTGGGTGATGCTGGAAGATGGCCGCGTGCCGAAGGATATCGTCGGCGAGTTGGCCCGGCAGCGTAAACTGTTCGATGAGATGATCGGCGTACCGCAATGACGCCCGACTACCGCATCACCGACACCAGCGAAATAGTCACGCCCGCGCTGCTGGTCTTCCGCCGAATTGTGGAAGACAACCTACAAGCGATGCTGAAGATTGCCGGCGACGCCGCGCGGCTTCGCCCGCACTGCAAGACGCACAAGATGCCGGCGGTGACCAAGCTGCAACTGGAGTTGGGCATCACGAAACACAAGTGCGCCACCCTCGCCGAAGCCGAGATGCTGGCTGATGCCGGCGCGAAAGACATCTTGCTGGCTTACAACATCGTCGGCGCGAACATCGCCCGCGTCGCGCGGTTCGCCGAGAAGTTTCCCGATGTAAACTTCATGGTCACGGCCGACCACCCCGGCCCCGTGAAGCAGCTTTCCGAATGCACCCGCGCCGCGGGCGTAAGCGTTGGTATGATGATCGACATCGATAGCGGAATGCACCGGACCGGCATCGCACCGGGTGAAAATGCGGTGGCGTTGTACCGCCAAATCGCCTCGTCACCTGGGCTGCGGCCCGCCGGCATTCATGCCTACGATGGGCACCATCACCAACGCGACATTGACGAGCGCCGGGCGAACATCGACCGCGACTGGCAGCAGGTGATTGAATTGCGAGATCAACTTGTTGCTGCCGGTTTGCCGGTTCCCCGCCTCGTGGCCAGCGGAACGCCCGGCTTTCCGGTTCATGCCCGGCGAGACGAACCGCACCTTGAGCTAAGCCCCGGCACGACCGTTTTTCACGATGCCGGCAGCGTCGCCAACTTTCCTGACCTGGCATTCACACCCGCCGCCTTGGTGCTAACGCGTGTCGTCAGCCTGCCCGACGACCGGTTGGTGACGTTCGACGTCGGCAGCAAAGGGATTGCCTCCGACCCGCCGGTCAACAAGCGCGTGGACTTTCCCAACCTGCCTGATGCTGAAGTCGTTTCACAGAACGAAGAGCACTTAATCGTACGCACGTCGCGTTCAAGCGAGTTCGCTCCCGGCGACGAGCAACTGGTGATCCCTTGGCATATCTGCCCCACGTGCGCGCTGCACAAAGAGGCGCACGTCATCGTCGATGGCGAAGTTCAAGAGCGCTGGCCCGTAACCGCCCGCGATCGGCAGTTGAGCATCTAGGCATTCTCCCTCTCCCCCTGGGAGAGGGCCGGGGTGAGGGCAGACAGAGAATCAATTGAAGAGTGATAAAGAAGATTTGCCTGGTGCTGGATACGTCGTGACCGGTACTCCACGATTGGGAGTTCCTTGTTCGACATTCGTCAATCGGAAATCGCCCTCATCCGGCCTTCGGCCACCTTCTCCCAGAGGGAGAAGGAATTGTGTCACCCCGCCAACTGCTTCGAATCATCTTCCTTCCGCCCGTCCCACCAGTGCTTCAGCCGCAGCACTTGCGAGCGCGGCGAGGCGATGGGGTAGTGGGTGTAGCAATAGCTGTTCACCTGCGAGGTTTGCCAGAACCGTTTGATGTCGAGCGAGCCGACGCCCAAGTCGAACGTTGCGTCTTCGCGCTCGAAGCAATCCTCCAGCATCCGCAGGTACATCACATTGCCGACGCCCGCTTTGGAAAGATCGCTGACGTAGCCGAACCGCACGCCCATCACGTAGCCGTTGTTGACGTAGTTGTAAGAGAACGCAATCGGGCGGTCGCCAACTTTCAGAAGCGTCAGGTCGGCCATGCCGTGGCGAACGGCCAGTTCGTAACTGTCGCGGAAAAACGCGCCGACCTTCGGGTCGCTGATTGTCGTTCCATCTTCGGCGGTCGCTTGCCAACTTTCGCTGGCCACGCGGACGCAGTCGTCGTAGAAGTCCCAACGCGGGTCGTCGTCGTCGTGCGCCGTTCCCAGCGGGCGATAGCGCTCATACGCGACGTCGCCCAGTTTCGCCACGCGTTTTTCGTAACGCCGTAGATTGTTGCGCTGCTTGGTAGTCTTGGCTGCCATGTAGGCGTCCCAGCCGCCCTCGGTATCGACCACCGGGGGCGGTTGGCAGACGCGCCTGTTCGCTAGGAGGCCGGCGGCGGTCAT
>CALBTA010000253.1 GCA_937967755.1 uncultured Planctomycetaceae bacterium
GCGTCTCTCCGCTGGATGTGACGCTCGAACAAGCCGTCGAGATTCTCGCCCAACCGAAGCGAGGCCGCGGCGGAAGCCGCACTCCGCGAGAGCCGCTGAAGACGTTCGACAAGTCACCTGTCACTGACGAACCAATCAAACTGCTCGACGGTCGCTACGGGCCTTACGTCACTGACGGAACGACGAACGCTTCGCTTCCGAAAACATTGACGCCCGAAGAGTGCACGTTTGAGAAGGCGTGCGACCTGCTCGCCGAACGAGCGGCCAAGGGCGGCAAGAAGAAAAAGAAGGCCAAGAAGAAGACAGCGAAGAAGAAAACCACCAAGAAAAAAGCGGCCAAGAAAAAAACAACCAAGAAGAAAACCGCCAAGAGTTCGACGGCAAAAAAAGCCGCGAAGAAATCTTCCTAGCCGCCCGGCGAAGTCGTTTTTAAGACGAAAGCCGGCAAGAATAAAACGCGAGGGTTGATGTTTACCGAAGTGAACCGTCGCGTGGGGTCGGCTTTCACTGGCGGTTCAGACGGCCTAAGATGGTCGAAAGCAAGCTTTCGGACCAACATCGCATTGCAGCCGTCAGCGAGGATTGGCATGCCCTTCATCGATCCCCACATTCACTGTATCTCCCGTTCGACTGATGATTACGAGGCGATGGCCGACGCCGGGGTGGTTGCGGTGATTGAGCCGGCGTTTTGGTTGGGGCAGCCGCGGACGCAAGTTGGGTCGTTCATTGATTACTATTCAACGATTCTCGGGTGGGAGCGGTTCCGGGCCGCGCAGTTTGGGATCAGGCACTACTGTGCCATTGGCTTGAACAGCAAGGAGGCCAACAACGAAGCGCTGGCCGAAGAAGTGATGGATATCTTGCCGCGATTTCTGACCAAGGAAGGGGTCGTGGCCGTTGGCGAGATTGGTTACGACGACCAGACCCCCGCTGAGGACAAGTACTTTCGCGCCCAGCTTGAACTGGCCAAAGAGTACGAAATGCTGGTGCTGATTCACACCCCGCACCGCGACAAGAAACGCGGCACCTACCGCAGCATGGATGTCATCGAAGAGCACGGGCTGGACCCCAGCCGCGTGATCATTGACCACAACAACGAGGAAACTTGCAAAGAAGTTTTGGACCGCGGCTATTGGACGGCGTTCACGCTTTACCCCGGTACGAAGATGGGCAACGAACGAATGGTCGACGTGGTCAAACAGTACGGCAGCGAGCGGATTATTTGCGACAGCAGCGCCGATTGGGGCAAGAGCGACGTGCTGGCCGTACCGAAAACGGCCGCGTTGATGGCCAAGCACGAAATCGACGACGCGACCATCGCCAAGGTCACTTACGAAAACGCGTTGGCGGCCTACGGCCTCAGTGGCGAAATGAAAGAAAGCGACTGGCTCGACCCTCCACCGGTCGATCAACGCAACTTGTTCGAAGGCAACAGCGTACTGCGCGGCGGGCAAACGCCGAAGGTTGAGGATGTACTAGAGAAGAAAGAGAAAGCGCGAAGTGAGTTGGTGATTGAGTGAGAGTGCTTAATCCAAGCGATCAAGCCGGCAAGCTGGATATCGCATATTCAACGCTTTTGCCCTTCGTTCCGCACTGTCCCTACGGCCGCGCGCATGCGCCGCATCGCTTCTTCGTGATCGACCAGTTCCTCATCTTCATACTCAAGACGTTGCTTCAGTCCATCTTCGAAGTTGGGGTCGTCTTGATTGAGCGTTTTCGGCGGCGGCACACTTGCGAACAGTTGGTGGGCAATCTCCAGTCGCTCACTTTCGGATAGTAAAAGCGCGGCGGAAACGATGTCGGCAGTTGGAGTGTTCATGCAGATATTATTGCCACGCAGCAAATCTCAGGCAACCGTGTCGACGAACCCGGGGACTAGTTCCCTCTTAGCTCATTCACGTTTTTGCACCAAGGAACTACTTGAGCCAGCCTCGCGTGTATCTGCCAACTCTTTGCCACTCCTGGGACTCTTCAGTTCTCGGCACACGGCATATTCAATTCCGAGGTGACATACTCTATCATCGTCACCATCGGCCAACACTGAATTCTGTGCAGGAGATGGAGAATATCGATGAAAGAACTTCGCATCGGCATGATCGGGTACGGCTTTATGGGCCGCGCACATACCAACGCTTACAAGCGCGTGGGCGATTTCTTTGACACCGAGTACAAGCCGGTTTTGAAAGCCGCGTGCGCTCGGAACGAAGATGAGTTGAAGAAGTTCGCGGAGAATTGGGGCTACGAGTCGACCGAAACCGATTGGCGGAAGTTAGTTGAACGCGACGACATCGACGCAATTGATATCTGCGTGCCGAACAATCTGCACAAGGAAATGGCCATCGCCTGTGCCGAAGCGGGGAAGGCGATTCTGTGTGAGAAACCGATCGCCATGGACACTGCCGAGGGTGAGGAAATGTGCGCCGCGGTCGAAAAGGCGGGCGTCGCCAACACCGTGTGGTACAACTACCGCCGCATTCCAGCCGTGACGTTGGCGAAGAACATTGTCGACAGCGGCAAGCTCGGGCGCATCTTTCACTACCGGGCGAATTTTTTGCAGGACTGGACGATCAGTGAAGATCTTCCCCAAGGGGGCGCGGCCCTGTGGCGGCTGGATGTGAAGGCGGCAGGTTCCGGGGTAACGGGCGACCTGCTGGCACACTGCATTGACACCGCCATTTGGCTGAACGGCGGTATCACCGACGTCTCTGCC
>CALBTA010000254.1 GCA_937967755.1 uncultured Planctomycetaceae bacterium
TAGACTTGATGCAGTTCGCCGTATCGCCCGAGGAGGCTTGGGATTTGATTTGTGAGTTTCACGCGGAAACGTAGCACGCGCGGGAAAGGTAGCACGGATCGGCGATCCGTTCTACCTTTCCGTTGAGTTCATGGCGGCGAACCCATCCAACGACGATCCGCGCGACGAGCAACTCGCCGAGTTGCTTGCGCGGCTGACCGAGCGCGCCGCCGGTGGAGAAACAGTCGATATCCACGCGGTCGCGGCCGAACATTCAGAATTCGGGGAAGAACTGGTCGAACTGTGGGGCGCGGTCATGTTGGCCAACGCGGTGGGCAGCGACGTTTCCCGCCGCATCGAAGAGACGAGTGATTTAAGCGATCCGTCGTCTTCGAGCATCAAGGCCCTGAAACTGCCGTGCCGTTGGGGCGACTATGAACTGCTGGCCGAACTGGGCCGGGGCGGCATGGGGGTCGTTTACCACGCTCGCCAGGAAAGCCTGGGCCGCGACGTGGCGGTGAAGATGATCATCGAGGGCCGGCTGGCTTCGACGATCGACCAACAGCGTTTTCAAGGTGAGGCCGAGGCGGCCGCGAAGTTGGATCACCCGTGCATTGTGCCGGTGTACGAGGTGGGTGAATTCGACGACCGCCCTTACTTCACGATGAAGTACATCGCCGGCGAGACGTTGCAAGACCGCATCGCCCGCGGCCCGCTGCCGCCCCGCGTCGCGGCGAGCATCGCCGCCGATGTGGCTGACGCCATCGCCTTCGCCCACAAAGGAGGCGTTTTGCACCGCGACGTGAAGCCGTCGAACATCATTCTGGACGCCGACGACCGCCCGCATGTCACTGATTTCGGCCTGGCGAAGCAGATCGACCAAGGCCATAGCCTGACCCGCACCGGTTCTGTGCTGGGCACGCCGGCTTACATGCCGCCGGAACAGGCGGCGGGAAACCGGGGGCAGATCGGCGTCGCCAGCGACGTGTACAGTTTGGGCGCTGTGCTGTACGCGATGCTCACCGGGCGTCCGCCGTTTCGGGCCGCCACGCATGTCGACACGGTGCTTCAGGTGTTGGAGCAAGACCCCGTTCCCCCGCACATCATCAACCCGCACGCCGATCGTGATTTGGAAATGATCGCGCTGAAGTGCCTGCAAAAGCCGACCGATCTGCGCTACCGTTCGGCTGATGCGCTGGCCGGTGATCTGCGGGCGTACTTGAACAACGAATCGATCGCCGCCCGCAGCGGGCATTTCTCGGAAGTTTTTTCGCGGCTGTTTCGCGAGACCCACCACGCGACGGTGCTGGAGAACTGGGGCGTGCTTTGGATGTGGCACAGCCTGGTGTTGCTGGTGATGTGCTGGTTGACCAACGCGCTGTACTTGTGGGGCACGGAAAATCGTTGGCCTTACTTTTTGCTGTGGACGGCGGTCGGCGGCGCGTGGGCGGCTATTTTCTGGGCCTTGCGGCGGAGGATGGGGCCGGTCACGTTCGTTGAACGGCAGGTGGCGCACGCCTGGGCGTCAAGCATGGCGGGCATCTCGTTAATGTTTCCGTTGGAGTATTTGCTAGGTCTGGAAGTGCTGTCGCTGTCCCCTGTGGTGGCGCTGATGAGCGGCATGGTGTTTCTGGTCAAAGCTGGCATCTTGACCGGTACGTTTTACATCCAAGCGGCCGCGCTGTTCGCCACCGCCTTCGTGATGGCCCTGCCGCCGCTGCAACCGTACGGGCACTTTATCTTCGGAGCGGTTTCGGCGTTGTGCTTTTTCCTGCCGGGATTGAAATACTCGCGGCAAAAATGGCGCGGCGGTTAGCCACTCGCGTAGGACGGGTTTGTAACCCGTCCAGGATTTCAACGCACGGTCGACAATTAGAGCGGATTGCCTATCCGCACTCGCGTCTTCTCACGCAGAACGTGAAACGAGGCGAACGACACGCGCAGTTCACGGACGGGTTACAAACCCGTCCTACTTCTTGTCATACTGAACACGCCGTTGCAGCGTGCTGATCTGCGACTTGAGTTGTTCCAATTGCGAGGAAAGGGCGTCGAAATCCTCGTCCACGGATGTTCCCTTGCCGGCGGCGCGGCGGGCTTCTTGTTCTTCGTGATCGCGTTCGGCGCGGGCTTCGTCCATGCTGTTCAGAATGACGCCGATGAACAAGTTCAACATAATCATCGTGCCGAACATCACGAAGGAGACGAAGTAGGCCGCGCCGATGCCCGGGCCTGGGCACGAATTTGGCTCCGGCAGGATTCCCTGTTCAGCGTTCGCCCGGTTCAGATCCTCGTACCCTCCATAGTTTTCCCAGCCGAACATGTTGATGTACATCACATCGGTCCAGTCTTCCAGCGTGACGATCCGAAACAGCGACAGCATCGCCGTTTGCAAATCGTAGAAGTGAAACGGATCGTTGTCTTTGAATAGAAAGACACCCATCACCGCATAGACATAGAAATTGAGTGCCAGCAAAATTCCTACGTAACCCATGCTGGGAATGCTTTTGATCAGAGCGCCTACGATTAACTGCAACTGCGGCACGGCGGTCAGCAGCCGCAGCGCCCGCATGATTCGGGCCAGCCGCAACACCGCCGCGTAAGACGCGTTGACCGGCAGAAAGCAGACGACAACGATCGTGAAGTCGAACAGGTTCCACGGATCAAGGAAGTATTTGTAAAACTCCTTGCCATGCCGGGCCATTTTCAGCACTGCCTCGGCGACAAAAATCCACAGGACGATCTCGTTGAGCAGATCCAGCACGTTTCCGTACTTCGCAACCATGTACGGATAAGTTTCGCATCCGACCAAGACGGCCGCCACCAAAATGCAGCCCAATATGAAGTATTGAAAAATGTTGGAATCAACGATTTTGCCAAGGAATGCGGTCACCGGGGGCGGCTCCTATTTGCTGGTGCTAGGGCGAAGCTAAGTGAATCATTGTGAACCGCCCGTGCGCAGTTGCAAGCCGGGCGCGCTGCCTCCGTCAGAAACAACGGCCGGGTATGTCACGCGTTGGGGATTCACTCGCCTAGATAGCTTCGATACACGTCGAGCGTGGCTTGGGCGGCTACGCTGGCGTTGAAATTTGCCTGAACGGCGCTGAAACCCGCCCGGCCCATTTCCTGGCAGCGGCGGCGATCCAACAGCAGTTCAAACAGCGTATCGGCCAGGTGCTCGGCGTCGCCCGGTCGGACGAGCGTTCCGCCGTCAGTGGAAGAAATCAGTTCGGGAAACGCCCCATGGTTCGGCTGCACGACGGGCACTCCTGAAGCCCAGGCTTCCAGCACGAACAGGCCTTTGGGGTCGTGATAAACCGTCGGCACCGAAAGCACGTCGATACGGTTGAGGAACTCCAACTTCCCCGCCCGGTCGACCGCGCCGACGTACTCAAACGCGGCCGCCAGCCCCGCTGATTCCAGGCGATGGAACTGTTCATCCGCATAGGCCTGATGGTTCGCCCCCAGCCAACCGGCGATTCGCAGGTGCGCGTCCTCCATGCCGTGATGCTCTCGCAGCAGCAGGAACGCATCGACCAGCCGGTGCAAGCCTTTTTCAGGAGCCAGCCGGGCGAGGTAGCCGACCGTCGGTGGCCGGTCTTCAGCAACGGCCGGTTCGTTCTGAAAGTCGCGTGTATCAATTCCCAACGGAACGATGTGGAATTTTTCCGGCGGAATGCTGAAGTAGTCGGCCATGAAGTCGGCGTAGTACTGGCTGAACACGATGAAGCCGTCGACCTTCTGCACCAGCTTGCGAATTTCGTCGAACGCTTGCGACTTCTGCGGCTCGGGCAATTCGTTCAAGAAGATGTCGTCGCCCTGCAACGTGACCAACACCGGAACGTTTAACGATTCCTTGATCGCCGGCACGCAACCGGCGATGAGCATGTTCGACAGGTTCACAATTTGCGGGCGAACGTCGCTCGCCAACCAGCGCACCAGTTTGGCGACTTCTTTCCGCTGATACCCATGCGTGCCGCGCAGCATCGAAACAGGCAGATCGCCCAAATGGGAAGCGTCGGTCTCAAGGCCACCACCTCCCAGCCGGTTGATCAACCACGGGCGGTCGAAGAATCCATCGGTCCAAGACGGCAGCCAGCGGAACAACGCAAACCGTTGCTGCAAATAAACGTTGATCCCGCCGTAGGCAATGTGGTCAACGCTGATGTCCTCTTCGTCGGTGCGAATGGGCGTATAGGCGGGGATCAAATGAACATTCACCCCGAGGCCGTGCAGGGCTTTCGCCAGGGTGTTGTCGCGCATGCAACTGCCGCAGTACATCCCCGCGGCACCCGCGGTCAGGTAGGCGACAGTCGGCGATGGGCTTGGAATCTCGATCATCGAACGGCCGGTTCATCAGGCGGCGCGGGATTTCGCATCCCAAGTTTAACAGCCCCGCCGACGAGCAAAAGCAGCAACACCGCGGCGCTGGTCCACCGAATGGCTCCGCCCTTGAAGATCATCAGCCCGTTCACGGCGATGAATAGCATGAACGTGTGCAGGGTCGCCGTTAGCCAAGCCGGCCGTTGGCGATGGGACGCCGGCGCGGCCCAGCACCAGGCGACATCGGCGATCCACAAAATCGCAAAAAAGTGGTTCACGTAAATGCCCCACCCGAACGCCAGCCCGATGGCGGCTTCGGTTTTTTCTTTGGTGTCGAGGAACGCGTGGCGGTGGCTCCAATCGTGGTAGAACGCAAACGCCGACAGGACGTGGGCGACGAACAGCCAGCAGCCGACCGTCCACAGCAGCCGGGCGATGGGCGTCGTCGCGGGGGCACGCCGGCCCGCAATCGCCAGCCCCAGCACGCAGGCATACAGCACCATCGCACCGCGAATCGACCAGCGGATGATTGGTTCGCCTTCCATTGGTGCGATTATATTGGCAAACTCCGTAACGTGTGAAACAGCATACTGATGCAAACTGGTCGGCCCAGAATAGTGAACCCATGAAAGTAACGTCACACAAAATACGCCGCTGTTTGTTGGTCGCGGGCGTGCTGTTTGTCGTCGTCGGCGCACTGGCTCTGTGGCAGCGATCAGGTGCGCAGGACCGGCAGTTCAATCCGCAAACCGTCATCCGCCGCCCCTTCCGGCCAATCATCGACGCCCCGATGATGACCGCGGCCGAAGCCCAGCGGAAACTGCGGCCGGGCGAACTGGTCGTGGGGGTCGAAGTTGACGGTCACGCGCGAGCGTACCCGATCAACATGCTCACCGGGCCTTCCCGAGAGATCATCAACGACACTTTAGGCGAGCGAAACATTGCGGCCACCTGGTGACACTTATGCTTCAACGGCATCGTGTATGCCAGCGACGTGGAAGAGCGGACGTTGACCATTGCGGTTTCAGGAAAACTTTGGAACCGCTCGCTGGTGATGATCGATTCGCAAACCGGTTCGCTTTGGAGCCACCTGTTGGGCGAAGCGATGGAAGGGCCGCTGAAGGGTGAGGAGCTTGCGATCATCCCTTCGGTCATTACCGACTGGCAAACGTGGCAGCGCGATCACCCTGAAACGACCGTGCTGAACATGTCGCGAACGGCCCAGCGGTTTCAGGCTGACTTCTACCGCAACCCGGCGCAGTTTGTGCTGGGCATTGCCGATGGCGGGCCGCGGGCCTGGCCGCTCGATCAGTTGAAGAAGCAACCGGTCGTCAATGACGAGCACGACGGTGCACCGCTGCTGATCGTCTTCGACGCACCGTCCGCCACCGCGTGGTCTTACGATCGCCGGGTCGGCGACCGCGTTCTGGAATTCAAGATGCTGAAGGATGGCACGCTCGCCGATGAGCAAACCGACAGCCGCTGGAATTTCGCCACCGGGCAAGCGGTCGCCGGCCCGCTCAAGGGGCAGCGGCTGAGGCCGACGCTGGCGATCATTTCTTACGCAAAAGCGTGGGAGACGTTTCATCCGGAAACGACGGTTTGGAAAGCGCCGTAAACTTAATTCCAAAACTCGGCGGGCAAGCCCGGCCCGCTACACACTGTTTTCCTCTTCGCGTACTTCGCGATCTTCTGCTAAAACAATCGCGAACTTCTGTGGTGATGCTTCGACAGAACTCGCGAGAGTGAAAACCTATGTCCTGGGGCGATGCCCAATATGAACCGTCGTTGCGCGAAGGCCTGGCCGCTTCGCTGCGCAGTGTGCTGTCGCCGACCAGCATCGTAAACACCTGGATCATGGTCTACGTCGGCGCGCTGGTGCCGGTCATTTCCTTCGCCATGACCTGGGACAGCCCGCCGCAAATGCCCGAGTGGCAATCAGGTCATTTGCACGCGTACCTGTCATTCTTCCTCTCTGGCCGGGTCGGCTACGTCTTCTACCCGCTAATGCTCTACGCGATGGTCTGCTTCCTGATGGTGCTGTTTCGGGAAGAGCAGTGTTCCGAGTACTTCATCGTCCGGCTAGGCGTTTACAGCGGCGTCGCGATGGGGATTCATTACAGCGTGCTGCTTTCGATTTCACTGTTTGAAGCGGCCGATTGGCTGCAGGCGATTGCGGCGTTCCCTTTCATTGCGATGGGCGCGGCGATCATCGGCGTCAGCGGCATCGCCATCGCGCAAGCGCTGGTGCTGGTAGTCTATTGGCTCTATCAATGGTTGGGTTGGCAAGGCCTGGTGAGCGGAGTTCTTGCACTCTTGTTCGCTGCCGCTGCCTTCGCCGTGATGTACTACGAAGAAGGGGGCGCGACGATTTTTCTCGTCCCATTCTTCATGCTATTCATCCTGTCGGTCATATTCGGTCCCTTCTGGATGACGGCGGCTTACGCGCGCCTGGCGCTCAAGCTGCTGCACAAACATTGGGAAGGAGGGCAGTTCCGCATCGGCCAGATGCTGGTCATTTTCACCTGGTTGGGAGGCTATCTGGCTGCTTGCCGGCAGGCGATGGCTTTGGCGGTTGTTGAATACCAAAAGCTGCCCACCGAACCGCCGCAAGATTGCTACATCGCCACCGCCGCCGCCCGTGGGCATCACCGGCTGGTCGGCTCGCGATTGGTTGCATTGCAAAACGGAACAACGATGCGCGTGAATCACCAACTGCAAGTCTTCAAATGCGGCGAGATATTGATTCGTTCGCTTTCACCACGATCGCACCGAGTGATGCGGCGAATTTACGACCGCCTCGGCCCAGCCCTGGCGAAGCGCGTCCATCACCCCTTGTTGGCCGATGCCGTCTACCTTTCGCTCAAGCCGCTGGAGTGGGTGGCAAGCGTCATGCTGCGTCTGCTGTTGCGGAATTCCCATTTGCGCATCGAAGGTATGTATTCGAGAGAACATACCCCCGCGAATCACGCGGATTAGCGCGAATGAAGTCCACGGCTCTATGACAAGAAGGTGGAGACTCCTAGGCAATCGCCACCATCGCTTGTGTTGATGCGCGGATCTACGCTTCTCTATCTCGCCCCGTTGGGGCTTTGCTTTTCGAGCAATCACGCATTCCCCAGGCGTTGCCTGGGGCTGGTGTATCAGACCCCGTTGGGGTCACACCAGCGGCTTCGCCGCTGAAAACGCCCCAAATGGGCAGCAATATACCAGCCCAGGGCATCGCCCTGGGGATTGAGTTTGATTCGGTGGCAAAGCCCCAACGGGGCGAGATAACGCCAGCGATGCGCGATTGGCTGTCATTAAAACTTCCTGTCACCCTAGATCGAAGCGCGGTGCCGCTCCACCCTCCGACGAAAACCCTTTCATTCGCGTCAATTCGCGTGATTCGCGGGCAGTAGATAGTACTTACTTCCGCACGCCCTCAATATCACGCCCGAATTGGTGCAGGACTAACTTTTCAATCGCCCCGTCGTCATTGGCCACGAACGTAATCTGTGCATCAACGATCTTGTAGAAAAACTTGGTCTTTGATTCGGCGAAGACTTGGGCCTTCGGTTGCCCGGTCGCTTGCACCATCAGGTTGCCCTCTTCCAGGGTGACGGTCAAGGCGAACTGCGGCGTGATCGCATAGGTTCCTTCGTACCGCTTCAAGGTTTCCGCGTCGACTTCAATCTCCTTCCGCGCGACTTGCGGCTTCACGTCCACCCCAAACGCCACCCTCGTGACCTGTTGGCCCAGGGTAGAAACCTTGGCCGTGGCCGTGTTGGCCAGCACCACCACGCCGATGTTGCGGCTGGGAATGATCGACAGCCACCCGTGGTAGCCGGATGTCATGCCGTTATGCCAACGGGTGATGCCGTCGCCGGCGATGTGCCAGCCAATCGCCATCTTCTGACCTTCGGCGGGAACATCCTGAATTTCATGGGCGTCGCGCAGCGCCAAGTTCACCGCTTGTTTATCATCCGCCAGGTTGGCCTGGATGAATTTGATCATGTCGCTGCAGGACGAGCGGATTCCGCCAGCGCCCGCCAGCGCGCCGAACTCCCAAGGTTTTTCTTCCTTTAGCGCGGCGTTGTAAGCGGGCACGAAGCGTTTTTTTTGCGCGTCGTTCAGCGCGACCGACGTGCTCGACATTTTCAGCGGGTCAAGAATTCGCTTTTTCAACAACTCTTCGTAAGTTGTCTCGGCGTTTTGCGCGAGCACGTCACCCAACAACCCTGCCCCGTAGTTGGAATACTCGTACGTTCCCGGCTCGCGCCGCAGCTTGTGGGAAGTGAGAAACGCGTGCAGCAGCTTGCGATCGTAATCGGCGTAAGGGTTCGCCGGATCGGCCGGGTTGAAGTTTTCCGGCATCCGCGGCAGGCCGGAGGTGTGCGTCGCCAGGTGCCGCAGTGTAATC
>CALBTA010000255.1 GCA_937967755.1 uncultured Planctomycetaceae bacterium
GCTGCCACTTCGCCCCTTGCTCAATCCAGCGGCGCAATATCTCTATGTCGCGCGGGGCGAGTTGCCGGGGGTGGTCGGGCGGTGGCATCTGTACGTCGGGATCGTCGGAGGTGATCCGCTCAATCAGTTCGCTGGCATCCGGCTTGCCGGCGACGATGATGCCAGCGTCCGCCAGGGCGTTGATGCCCGCTTCGGTATCGAACCGGTGATCAGAATCCCGCTGACCTTCATCCGGCCCGTGACAGGTGAAGCAACTGTTCGAAAGAATCGGCCGCACATCGCGGTTGAATTGGATTTCGTCGCTGGCAAAAAGTGTGGCGGCGCACGCGACCCACATACAGCAAACGGCGATCAATCGTTGGGCGAAGCACGACATTTCAATTGTAGAAAAACTCATCGGAGAAACAGAAGTTATCTCAACAGAAGGCCGCGAAGGTCGCAAAGAAAACTGGTGAGAGGGGTAGCAGAAGTCGTGAGACTTCTGGAACTTCAATTCCCAAAGTGATTTCCCCGAACTCTCACGAGTCCGGCTACTCGTCTCTTTCCCTTCGTGTCCACAGCGACCTTCTGTTCAAACCCTTGCGTACTTTTGTCTGTTGTAAGTTGCCTGTCACTTCTCACCCACGCAGAACAACGTCTCGATCCCGCGGACCAGCAGCCGGTTGCCGAGCGGGACGGGCGATGCGATCACCGACTCTTCCATATCGTTTTCCGAGAGAATTTTGAACTCACCCGAGACGTTGGCCACGAACAGGACGCCGTCTTCCCGTGCGGCGTACATCTTGTCGCCGGCGACCAGCGGGGACGCGTAGTACTTGGCCCGGTTCTTGCCGAGTGAATCGGTCCAAATCGTCTTCCCGGTCTCCGGATCGAGGCAAGTGACCTTCCCCTGATCGCCGACCAGGTAAACCTTGCCATCGTGCGCAACGGGTGAGGGGACAAATGTTCCGATGTCGTCACGCTTCCAAACGCGGTTGGTCTTGGTGACGTCGCCCGTTCCATTCAGGCGGACCCCGTGCAGGCGGGGGATGCCGCGGTCGTTGCGGCCGAAGGGCACCACCGCGATATCGCCGACGATCACCGGCGTGGCAATCGATGGCCAGAGGGCTTTGGCGTCGGGGTTGAAATCTCCGCAGGTCCAAACCGCCTCGCCGTCTTTGGTGCTGTGGATGGTCAAATGTTCCGCACCCCAAACCAGCAGCGCCTCGGCATCGTTGTAGTGAATCACCAACGGCGTGGCGTAGCCGTGGTCGCCTTCGGTGGGCGTCTTGAAATTGCGGGCGGCCTTCCACTTCATCTCGCCGTCGGCTTTGTCGAACGCGGCCAGCCACGATTCGCCTTTGTGCATGCGGGCCATCACGACGAAATCTTTCGTCAGCACGGGTGAGGTACCGTGATCCCAAAACAGCGTGTCGGGGCCGAACCGCTCGACGAGGTTCGTTTCCCAAATGATCTTGCCGTCGAAGCCGACCGCCGCCAGCGTCCCGCTTTTGAAATTCACGAACACGCTTTCGCCATCGGTCACCGGCGATGGGTTCGAGCCGGAGCCATTGCGGTGCTTGCCTGGATTTTCCTTGCCGAACTCAGCCTTCCAAAGTTGCTTGCCGTCGGTATCGAAGGCCAGCAGGGCGTCGCGGCCATCGACTGGGGCGGTGACGAAAATTTGATCGCCCCAAACCACCGGCGTGGAACAACCCTTGCCCGGCAGCGCGACCTTCCAATGCGCATCATCCGGCGAGAACTTCGTGGGAAGTTCACCCGCTGCGATGCTGCCGTTGTCCTGTGGGCCGCGCCACTTCGGCCAGTTGCTAACCCGCTCGGCCAACAGCGACCCCGCGCCGAGAAACAGAATCAAACTGCCGAGAATGATGGATTTTAGTTTTGCCATTTGATATCCCTATGTTCGGTGTCCATACACCAGTATAACCATTGCCCGATGCGCATGCTTCACCCTGCGCAAACGCCTGCGGGCATGGTTGAACGGGTCGCGCGCGATTCGTCGCGGCTTAAAAGGGGGGCGTCGTACCAGCTAACCAGCGGTGTTTTCAGTTTCTGCCGCTTTGCGTTTCATCAGCACGATGTGGTTCCGCGTGATGTCGAGCATGTAGACTCGGTCGTTGTCATTCGATACGGCGATGGAAACGTTCTTGCAGCCGGGCACCAGCTTTACGTCGCCGACGAACTCGACGAACTCGCCCTCGGCAGTGAAGCGTTTGATCCGGCCGCTGCTCGACTCGGCGGTGTAGACGTCGCCGTTGCTGTTGAAACAAACGTTCATTGGGTTACAGCAGCTGGTGAAGCCTTCGACGCCAGTGCGATCGCGTTTGCCCCAGGCGGTCAACTCCTGCCCGTCGGCATCGTACCGCACGACCCGGTGGCGGGAATTTTCGGCGACGTAAACGCCGTCTTTGCCGGCTTGCACGTCCATCTGCCCGCAACAGCCGCGCAGCCCGGTGACGACGATCTCACCTCCTGAAAAATCTGGCTTCAGCTTCCAGACGTCGTAGGTGTACCCCTTCAGCGAACCTGTCGCGATGTAGACGTGACCGCCATCGGTGCTGATCGACGCGATCCGCATTTTTCGCTGGGTTAGGTTGGCGACCTGCTGTTGGATCTGTTCCTCGGTGAACTTCGGCTTCTCTTCTTCCTCTTCGCCTTCGGCCTGCTGCGCGGCAAGCTGTTCCTTCATCGTCTCCAGCCGCGACTTGATCGACTCCAGCGCCAGTTCTTCCTGCTTGGATCGATCCTTCTTCGCTTCGAGCTGTTTGATGAAGTTCTCGTAAACTTCCACCTGCGATTCCAACCCTCGGCCGCGGCCGAAGCCTTGCATCCGTTCCAAATTGGCGATCGCCGTCTTACGGAACTCGGCCGCGTTTTCCTTTACGGCGACCGCGTGGGGAGACTCGCCGGTGGTGAGCTGCTTGCCTTCGATGCTAAAGCGGTACAGCTTGCCGGAACCGCCGACCAGCACTTCGCCCGACTTCGATGTGTTGATTGCTTCGGGTTTGATATCGACCTCCCACGCCCGAATGAATTGTCCGTCCGCAGACAACACGCGGACCTCACCCGGCCCGTCGCCGCAAGCGGCTAGAATTTCGCCGTTGGGCGAAAGGCAAAACGCGTTGACCTGCAACTGCTCACGGTCGCCGGTGTTGACTTCGATCACAGTCTCTTGCTGGTGCGTCGCCTGGTCGTCGATGTTCTTGGGCTTGTTCGCAGCCGGGGCCGCGGTTGCAATCGCCGGCTGTTTGGCGGCGGCCTCTTCCTTTTCACTTTCCGCTGCCGCGTCTTCAGCACGCAGCAAGTTCAGCGAACAGAACATTCCCAAGGCCGCCAACGCAGTGATCGCAAGTCGCATTTGCGTTTCTCCCATTCCGTGTTGCAGTGTGTCGAAGTGCTACGAGCCAGTGCTCGTGGTTCAAACTCGCGGCGGAACACCTTCGGCTGCAGCGCGCCTATCGTAGACCAGCGAATGCGCCGCACTGATTATATGGCGGCGTTCGGCTGGAAACATGACGACTTTCTGGCCCGATTCGAATTCGGCGAGGTGCCTGGTTGAAATTTGCTTCCGTGATTTCACTTCCGCGTGCGAATTCAGCCCCAAACCAACCGCAGCTCGCAACTCATAAGCCCCTGCTGCATAACAGCTTACGTCGCCTCTTTCGGATGCGGTGCGCCCAAGATAATTTCCAAAATTGGGGAATTCGGTGCTCGGCCGCGAATTGCAAGAATGGTTTTGGTTGTTCAAGGGTTGAAAGAATTGTGCCTTTCGGTGCGAGGGAACCTTGAACAATTCGACCAATTAGCACGACCTACTGTTGCGACTCGTCAGGGCCGGCACGCCGTGGGGGCGATTTTTCTGTTGGATGGGAATCGTGTAATGCGTCAACTGATAACTGTCTTGAGGTGCGCGCCGCTGATGTTTTGCCTGGCGGCATGGGACGTTCAGCTCTCAGCCGAAGAATTCAAACAGGCCAATCTAGCCGGATCGTGGAGTGGATTATGGGTGACGCCCGCCACGAAGTTCACTTACGAACTGGAGTTCACGATCGACGAAGAAGGAAACATCACGGGCACGTACGGCCAGCCTGGCAAACGCAAGTCGCCCGGACTGGGCGGCAAGCTTACCTTGGAAGATGCTGAGACCGGCAAGATCGCCGGAACGCTGACGTTCGTACGCAGGATCGTCTTTCAGGCGCAGGACGAAGTCTTCATCAGCAAACTCAGCGAAGAAGAGGCCAAGAAGAAGGGACCGCTGCGCATCAAGGGTATCTTCACAACCGATGCCTTTCCCGGCAAGTTCGGGATCGACGATCTCGATGTCTACGGCGGCACGAAGTAGGTTGCGATTCGGTCAAGCGGAGCGGCGCAAGCCGCCCGGTGGTTTGACGTGACGCACCGGACGGCTCGCGCCGTTCCGCTTCAATGCGAGTACCGGTGGGCTTGCCCCCTAATCCTCAACCGGGCGGGTGAGGATTTCGTTCAGGATGATCGCCTCGCGGATGCGTCCGGGGTTGCGAAACACGTCAGCGATTTCGCTGGTGGTCACGGCGATTTCGGGTAGCTTTTCGGCGTCTGGGTCTTCGTGAATTGCGTCCGATGAATCGCCCAGCCGGCCGAGCTGATCGTCGAACTGATCGTGGACGCTGCCTGTGTCGTAGCTGTCGATTTTCCCCAAATGAGATGCATGTTCGCCAAGGTGAGATGCGGAAAGCTTCTCGCCCAAGTGATGTTCCGTTTCCACCTGCACGACGTCCGCTTCCAAAACATCGTCGTCATTGGCATAGGGATCATGCGCATAGCCGCCGGCGTACGATTCATACGGGTTCGATTTCGGGCGAGGCGAGGATTGGACTTGCTGCTCTTGCGGCTGCGGCTGGAAATCGCGCATCTGCTGTTCGGCGCGCCGCCGCTTTTCCATCGCCGCGCGGTTCGACGCGCCGGTGATCTGTTTAATCACCCAACCGCCGAACGACATCAACAGGAAGAACGCCACCATTCCGAATTGGAACAGGCATTCAAGTCCGTCGTTGTTGGCGAGGAGGTTCATGGCGAAAAGTAGGTTGGGTTCGTAACCCGACCCGTGGAATCGCAGTCTAGGACGGGTTGCAAACCCGTCCTACTTATTTCGTGCTGGTGGTGGCGATGGATTTCCGCATATCGGTATCGGCCTGCACGTTGCGCAGCTTGTAGTAATCCATGATACTCAACCGGCCGTTTTGGAACGATTCGGCAATAGCTTGCGGCACTTCCGCTTCGGCGGCGACGACCGCGGCCCGGCTCTCTTCAATGCTGGCGGTGTTTTCTTGTTCAGCTGCGACCGCCATCGCCCGTTTGCCTTCGGCCCTTGCCCGTGCGACGCGCGTGTCGGCTTCGGCTTGATCGGCCTGCAGCCGGGCACCGATGTTGTCGCCCACGTCGATGTCGGCGATGTCGATCGAGACAATCTGAAAGGCGGTGTTGGCGTCCAGGCCGCGGGCGAGCACGGCCTTTGAAATTCGATCAGGGTTTTCCAGCACCAACTTATGCGAGTCGGAAGAACCGATGGCGCTGACGATCCCTTCGCCGACGCGGGCGATGATCGTTTCCTCGGTCGCCCCGCCGACAAGCTCTTGCAGATTCGCCCGCACCGTAACGCGGGCTTTCACTTTTAACTGAATACCGTCCTTCGCCATCGCATCGAGCGTCGCCCGGGCGCTGCCGGTGGCGGGGCAGTTGATGACCTTCGGGTAAACGCTGGTCTGAACGGCTTCCAACACGTTCCGGCCGGCCAAATCGATGCCGGTCGCCTCTTGGAAACTGAGCGTAACGATCTTCGCCTTGCTGGCGGCGATCAGCGAACGAATCACCAACGGCACATTTCCGCCCGCCAGGTAATGGGCCTCCAATGCCCGGCTGGTGATGCCGGTGCTCTTCTCGTCCAAGCCAGCTTGCACCGCCATGATCTTGCTGCGGACGATCACATTCGGGTTCACCTTGCGGAACGTCATGCCCACCAGGTCGAATAACGAAACGCGGGCACCCGTCGTCACCGACTGAATCCACCAGCGGAAGTAATTCACGAAGATCGCGAAGATGACCAACATCACAATCAGGGCCACCACGCAAACGACGATCAACACAACCGTGAGCGGGTTAATGTCTTGAGCGAAGAGAATCATGGGAGGGAACCTTCGGAGGATTCGGCAAAGACGTTCATGCGCGGTTGATTGTAGCGGACGGCAGTGGGAATTTTAAGCCGTACTGGGGGCTTCCAGCCACCGCTCATCCGTGCGGCGTCGTTTAACCGCGCCCCAGAAGGATTCGCCGGAATGCCGTTTACCAACTCCATTGACGAGGATCGGCGAATCCTGGCGGGAAGCGCGTGGGGAGGCAGTAACGTGACGCGCTTCCCGCCGGACTTGCCGCGATCGGAATCCGCGGCCCGGCGATCATTTCAGGCAAGTCCTCTGGGGCGCGGTTAAACGATCTTACGGTGGCTGGAAGCCCCCGCTACGAAAGATTGTCAAACGGATCCAGTCCGAGGGTGTCGATTGGCTGCGAGAGGTCGGCCGGGTCGATCTGCCGGGGAGCCTCGGGCAGTTCGCCGTCGACCTTCCGCACGACCAAAACCTTGCCTTCGACGCGCACGACCAGCACGATGTCGCCTCGGTCGATTGGTTCGCCCTCGCTGACGGCGTTGTAAGTGGTCGACTGAATTCTGATACTGCCGCCGGGCAGCAGGGGCGTTTTTGCCTTGCCGATTTGCCCCTTCAGAGGTTGCCCGTCGGGCGTGCGGTCGTAGACCGGCGTCACGTCTTCCGCGTCGGGCGGAATGGCTAGAATTCGGCGGCCAAATGGCGTTTGCGGGTACAGCTTGATCGCCATGCCGATCGCCGAAGGAACCAGAATCACGCCGACCACCAGAAAGATCGTGCCGACCTTCAACCCGCAATTGGCATAGGCCATGATGATCGACGTGAGCACCGCGATGGCCGCCAGCGCGCTCAACACACCGGCCGATGGAATGAACATTTCCAAAAAGATCAACGCCAGGCCGATGGCGAGAATCAGAATGCACCAAAGGAGCGGTGTCATGCGGGATTAGTTTTCGGAAAGTAGTAGGCACACTCCGTGTGCCGTAACTGAATTAGAATCGACTCTTACGCCGCGGACGGCACACGGAGTGTGCCTGCTACGTATTCTTTGCTGCCCGGCCTGAAAAGGAAAGCTCACGGCTGCTGCCTTTCCCGGCGCGGCTTCCGCCTGTTGGAAGGGCCTGCCTTTTTAAAGAAGGAAAGATCGATCTTCGCTTCGCCTGGGTCATCGCTGGTGTGAGGGTGCGGGTCGTTGTACAGCTTCTGCTGCTGGGCGAGCAGTTTCATCATCTCGGCAACCTTGTCGGCGTGGGCTTGGTCTTGAGCCAGGTCGCGCAACTCGTCGGGGTCGTCCTTCAGATTGAACAGCAGCGTGTGATTGACCAGCGGGAAGCGGTACAGCTTCCACTCGCCCCGCCGGACAGCCCGTTGGCCTCGCTCGAAGGCGAGGAACACCGTGTCGCGCACGCCCGTTGCATCGCCGTGGATGACCGGCTTCAGGCTTTTGCCATCCAAATCGGCGGGCGTCTTTGCGCCGGCCAGGTCGGTGATGGTCGGAAAAATATCCAACAGGTACGCCAGCGCATCGCTTTCGCCGTGCGGAATTCCCGGCCCGGCGAAGACCAGCGGCGTGCCCATGGAATGTTCGTACAGGTTTTGCTTGCCGAACAATCCGTGGCTGCCCACCGCCAGCCCATGATCGGCGGAGAAGATAATGATCGTATTTTCAAGTTCGCCCAAATCCTTCAGCTTCGCGACAATCCGGCCGATGTGGTGATCGATCGACGAAATGCACCCGTAATATTCGTGCAACTGCCGCCGGGTGTTTTCCTCGGTTCGCGGCCAGGGGGCCAGCTTTTCGTCACGCCCGGTCATCCAGCCGTTGTCGATGGCGTGAAACGGTTTGAAATTCGCCGGCAGCGGAATCTCATCCCGCTGGTATAAATCCATCCACTCCTTCGCGGCGACACGCGGGTCGTGCGGCCCGGCGAAGCCGACGTACATCAGCAGCGGCTTCGACTTGTCCCACTTACCGTCGAGGAATGCGATCGCGTTGTCGGCCGCCGCCCGACCGTGATGCCCCGACCGCCGCTCCTGACCATCGTTCAGGTAACTGCTGAATTCGAACTGCTTGTGGTACTCCCGCGCGGTGTTGCCCCGTTTCGACTGGTGGTATGTAACGTAGCCGGCCCGCCGCATCACCGCGCCCAACGTGTTTTCCGGGTTCGTCCCTTTGTACCGATACAGCGACATCCCGCTGAGGGTCATGTGCCGCGAAGGGTTGCAGACCGCCCCCACGGTCGAACCCATGCAGTACGCGTTGCGAAAAGCGAAGCCCCGTTTAACCAACCGGTCCAAATGCGGCGTTTTGATCGCCGGGTTGCCCAACGCCGCGATGGTATCGGGCCGTTGGTCGTCGGCGAACAGAAACAGCACATTCAGTTGCTTTTCCGCCGCCTGAACGATCTTGCCGATCGAAGGCAAAACCAAAAGCAGAACGATACAAGCGATAAAGAGGCGATGGGGCATGATGTGTTCCTTACGGTACTGTTTTTCGCGGAAGGGCATTTCGATGGAGGGCGAAGGGAATTGTAGTTGGGTGGGTGGGATGCCGCAAATTGCGTGGCTCCACATTGCAAGAAGCCGCATGATAGAATCGAGCAGACGCAGCGCCACTTTCCTTTTCACGGTGGCTAGAAGCCCCCGCTACGGAACATCCACATGATCAGGATCTTATCAGCGATCGTTGTCTCGCTTCTGTTCGCCGCCACCGCCCCAGCGGCTGAGCTACCTAACATCGTCTTCATCCTGGCGGACGATCTAGGCTACGGCGATGTCGGCTGCTACAGCGAAGAGTCGAAAGTGCCGACGCCGCACCTCGACAAACTGGCCGCCCAAGGCATGCGCTTCACCGATGCCCATAGCCCTTCGACCGTTTGCACGCCGACGCGGTATAGCCTGCTCACGGGGCGGATGGCGTTTCGCTTGAATTACCGCGGCGTGTTTACCGGCGTCGGCGGGCCGTGCTTGATCACTGAGGACCGCCTGACGCTGCCGCAGATGTTGAAAAATGCCGGCTATATGACCGCCATGTTCGGCAAGTGGCACGTCGGCATGACGTTCTTCGACAAGGAAGGAAAACCGATCAACGAAAACGGCCTGGCGGCGGTTCGCCGGGTCGATTACTCGCGCCCCTGTCCCGATGCCCCAATCCATCGCGGCTTCGATCATTTCTTCGGCACGGTTTGTTGCCCCACGACCGATTGGCTGTACGCCTACATGGACGGCGACCGCATCCCAGTTCCGCCGACGAAGATCGTCGACCGCGGGCCGCTCCCCAAGCATCCCTATTCGCGGGACAACCGTCCCGGGCTGATCGCGCCCGGCTTCGACCTGGAAGAGGTTGATCTGGTCTTCCTGGAAAAGAGCAAAGCGTTCCTGAAGCAGCACGCCAACGACCACCCCGACCGCCCCTTCTTTCTGTTCCACTCGGCCCAGGCGGTTCACTTGCCGTCGTTTCCAGCCGACCGGTTCAAGGGAAAAACCAAAGCTGGCCCGCACGGCGATTTCATTTTCGAGCTGGATTGGATTGTCGGCGAACTGATGAAGACACTGGACGAATTGCATCTGGCCGACAACACGCTGGTGATGTTTTCCAGCGACAACGGGCCAGAGGTGCCGACCGTCGTCGCC
>CALBTA010000256.1 GCA_937967755.1 uncultured Planctomycetaceae bacterium
AATTTCAAGAACGTCCTCGACAGCAGCCGGGTGAAGGTTCCTTTCGGCATCGCGCAGGTTGGTAAGAGTTTTCGCAACGAAATCACGCCGCGGAATTTTACGTTCCGCAGCCGTGAGTTCGAGCAGATGGAAATCGAATTCTTCTGCCACCCTGACCAGTCGCGCCAGTGGTACGAATACTGGCGTGACCGGCGGATGAAGTGGTACGTCGACCTCGGCCTGGCCGGCGAGCGCTTGCAACTGCGCGATCACGATGCCGACGAACTGAGCCACTACTCAACCGGCACGGCCGATGTGGAGTACGCCTTTCCGTTCTTGCCCGAGGGTGAATACGGCGAGTTAGAAGGCATCGCCCACCGCGGTGATTTCGACCTGCGCAGCCACATGGAGGGTAAATTAGTCGAGGACGAGAGCGGCTGCCTGAACGTCGAACGCGACGAGAACGGCCAGCCGAAGTGGCGGGGCAGCGGCAAGGATTTGACCTACTTCGACGACGAGGCGTTCGAGCGCGATAAGGAGCAGCACGGCTTCGGCTCGTTCAAAAAATATTTGGAAAGCCGCAAAGGCGAACACCGCCCCGGCTTCCCATATAGCTTCACGCCCCACGTAATCGAGCCTTCGGCCGGTGCCGACCGGGCCACGCTGGCATTCCTTTGCGAAGCCTACACCGAAGATGAACAGCCCGACGAGAAGGGCAAGATGCAAACCCGCACGGTGATGAAATTTCACCCCCGGCTGGCCCCGATCAAGGCGGCGGTGTTTCCGCTCGTCAAAAAAGACGGCATGCCGGAGATCGCCCAGGAGATTTACAGCGGCCTGAAAGCGGCCGGCGTGACGGCGTTTTACGATGAAAAAGGCGCTGTCGGCCGCCGCTACCGCCGGCAAGACGAAGTCGGCACGCCTTATTGCATCACCGTCGACGGCGACACGCTGACCGACAAGACCGTCACCATCCGCGACCGCGACAGCTTGGAACAATGGCGCGTGAAGGTGGATGATGTGGTGGCGGAAATTGAAGGGCGGTTGAGTTAGCGGCAAGCGACAGCCAGCCATGAGCAACAACCCGTACGAATCCCCAACCGCCGATCAGGCACCGACATTGCAGCCGATCGGATCGGGCGGCTTCATTCGCCACCGCGCGTTTGCTCACGCAACTTCCTTCTGGGGAGTGACGCTGACACGAGGCCGAGACTCGCTTCGCAACCAAGCGGAAGAGTTCATCAACACGCAAGTCGGTGCTGACAACGTAATTGCCATCGTCGAACAAGAGTCTCCGCCGACCGTCGTGGTTTGGTACCGCGAAACGTGAATCGTTGACCTCGGGCACACGGCAACGGATAATTAAACTGTTCCCAGCGCAGACTCAAGACCTCCGCACATGTCTCTTCTAACTGAGATCCCCACCGCCTTACCAACCAACTGGTCGTTGGCCGAGTTGCAGCAGCATCTCGGTGGCGTGCCGCTTTCCCGCATTCGCATGTTCCCTCCGCCGGGGATGGCGACCATCGAAGATGTTCGCGCAGAGGCCGAAGTTAGCCAGCGATGCGAGTTGATCGATGGCGTCTTGGTGGAGAAAGACATGGGATACTACGAGTCTTTGGTCGCGGTCGTCATTGCCCGATTGCTGGGAAACTACGTTGAAGACAACGACCTGGGCATTGTCGGCGGGGAAGGGGGGACGCTGCGGATTTTGCCCGACCAGGTTCGTCTGCCGGACGTTTGGTTCGTCAGTTGGGATAAGATTCCCGGGCGTAAGCTGCCCGCTGACCCTGTTCCGGAATTGGTTCCGGACTTGGCCATCGAAATCTTATCGGCCGGCAATACGGTCGAAGAAATGCAGCGCAAATTGCGAGACTATTTCGAAGGTGGCGTTCGCATGGTTTGGTACATTGACGCCCAAACGCAAACTGCCCGCTCTTACCGCAGCGTTGACGACGAAACGACGATCGAAGCCGGCGGAACGATCTCAGCGGGCGATGTGATCGCCGGGTTCGAACTCTCCCTGGCCGAAGTATTTCAAAAAGCGGGCAGCCGCGAATAAAACCACGACAACTCACCCAGGAACTAGCGCTCATGCTGCCAGAAAACCCACACCTTGATATCCTCAGCGAAGACGACGTACGTGTCGCGGGCACGCGCGTTCACTGCCTATTACTTGTTAATCCAAAAAGTTTGCTATTCGTATTTGCGGCGTTGGCGCAAAGCTTCTTTGCAACGGCAGTCGCTCAGTGGGAACGCCGCGGATGTCGTCCTTCGCTTGCGTGAACTTGCCAAAGAACGGGCGGCAAGATGATACGCTGCAAGTTCCTCTTTGACGAATTCCTACCACGTTCGATACGGCGAGGCCTATCACGCAGATCAGCCAATGCTG
>CALBTA010000257.1 GCA_937967755.1 uncultured Planctomycetaceae bacterium
CATCTGGGACCGAGATTGCTCGCCGAAGGCGCGGTGGCGAGTACGCTTCAATTGCAGTAAACCGTTTTTCTGAAACAACTTGCGATTTTTCCCCTGCGATTGAAGTCAAATTGGCACGGTGGCTGCTATTGGTGTTGGTCGAGAGAGACAAACTGCCGCGACGCCGACACTTCACACGGCCAGCGGCACTCAATTCACTTTCCCGGTTGGGCACAGCCCTGCCGCTTTGGACCACCCGCCGGCATCCTGGATGCCCCGCGGTTTACATAGATTAAACAGGCCGCTGAACTTTCAGCGGCCTGTTTTTGTTTGGCAGGTACGCGTGGATTATAAAGCGGGCGTGACATCACCAGCGTCGCGAGTAAACAGCGACGTAAAGACTTCCGGGTCCATCGATTCGCTGTGAAAATGCACCGAGCCGTCGGCGTGGGCGAAAACGCAACCGCCGCTGTGGAAGCTGTAGATCTCGTCGTGGTTCGAGCAGTTCATCAACTGCCCATCGTTGCATGACCAATCGAGCACGGCGTAGTTCTGATGCGACGCCCACTCAGCCCCGTTGACCGTGCCGGAAACTTCCTTGCCTTCGATATGCCGCTGCGGGCGGCCGCCGTCTTCGAAGAGCAAGAAGGTGTTTGAAGTTCCGTCACGAACGTGGGCGCTGTTGATTCGGAACTCGACAATGTTACCGCTGATTTGGCGCAGCCGGCTTTGCAGCACACCTTCCCAAGCCTTGGAAGCAATGGATCCTCGGTCGGCGACTTTTCCCGAGGTCACTAGGCTCTTGAACGAGTTGTGCCCTTCGGCGTTGGGGTCGCCGCTGCTTTGTGAACCCTTTTCAAGCCGTGTGATGGCGAAATAATCGCTGGTGAAATCACGCCCCCCCGGGGCGGAAGGGCAGGTTACGATATCCAAATTGACTTGCGTAAACGGCAAGTTCGCCGCCGAGTTCCAATCCTCGTCCAGGTTCAGCTTGTCGTAAACGTTGCCCTGTTCGACGTAGGGCAAAATGTAGTTGATGACGTTGTGCTTAGGCGATTGAAAACTGGTTGCCGGCGGGTAGTAACCCTTCATCGTATGATGGTTGACGGTCGCCAAGGCCAGGTTCTTTAAGTTGTTTTTGCACTCGGAAGTCCGCGCCGCCTCGCGGGCCATCTGCACTGCTGGCAGCAATAATGCGACCAGAATTCCGATGATCGCGATGACCACCAATAATTCGACCAACGTAAATCCATTAGAAGCCGTCGAGCGACTGCGGATGCGCGCACGCATGATTCCGTTCCTACTAGAAATGAGGAGAGTGCCTAATTCTCTGCTGCAATCATTTTAACGCTTCGAGCGCCGCCAACGCAACGCACCGATGCCCGCGATGGCCCCTAGCAAGGCCCAAATCAGCAGCGAAGCCGGTTCCGGAACGACAGCCGCTGTGCCCAGAACTTGCAAATTGTCGAAGCCGAACAGTTCGCCGGCGGCGTTTTGCTCCGTGTCGAATGTGATCGTCAGCAAGTCGCCCGTTCCGTCAATTGCGGCGAAAAAAGTTTGAAACGACGCTTCGTCAAGCACGATGTCGTTGATCAGCAAATCTTGGCCCGGCTCCAGTCCATCGTCCACCGAAGAAACGAGGAGAGTCTCGGCCGGAGATCCGTCGATTGAGTACGAAAATTCAAACGTATCGCTCGATTCGAAGTCGCCCAAGTTGGCCCAAATGTCAACCGCCAACGTCAGATCTGTCGCACCAGTGATGTTGGCCGTCCAAGTCGCAGTTCCGGTTCCGCCGGGATTGTCGCCATTTTCCACATCTTCCACGCCGAAAAAACTATCAACCTTGCCCGCGGGCGTGTCGCTGTTGAAGTCGCTGTTCACGGTTCGGTCGACGATTCCGAAGACGTCGAAGTCGCTACCCGCAAAGGTGCCCGGCGGAGAGTTGCCGGAGTTCTCGGGCGTGATCGTGCGCGAAGCAAAGGTATTCGTGCCGTCGAAATTGTCTTCGGCGATGACCGAACCTAGTGATTCGGTGCCGGCGAAGGAAACGTTGTCTAAACCGAATTCATCGCGAGACCCGCCTCCGCTCACATCGTCGCCCGTCCAAATCAAATCAACGAACTCGCCTGGGGCCAACGGCTGATTGAAAACGATGCGCCCCGATCGCGCTGTGGTCACCCACGCCGGGGCTCCGTCGGCAGCTTCTGGCGAAGTGAAGTCTTGAGAGCCCAGCGCAACAGCCGGATTGCCGTTCTGGCTGAAGGAAAAACCGAACGAGTTCGCCCGGCCTTGATCGTTCAGCACGGCAACGTCGTACCCAAAATTCAGTCCGAACAGGTTACCCGCTGTGTTATTCGTCAGGCGAAGTTCCATGGTGCCGGGCGTGAAATCCGAACCCGCCGGTTGAACACGCAAGGCCACGTCGCAGCCGCCGCTATCGAAAGCGAAAAAGC
>CALBTA010000258.1 GCA_937967755.1 uncultured Planctomycetaceae bacterium
CGAAGAAGCAGCGCGAACTGAAGCAGAAGTTAGAAGCCGCCCGGGCGGCCCGCGACCAGCGAATGGATGCCTTGATCGCCGACCAAGCTGATTGGGAGCAAACGATTCTGGCGAAGTGGGAATCCCAACAAAAAGGCGAAGAGGCCAGCGACGACCCTTGGCGCGTTGTGGAAGTCATTGACTTCAAGTCGTCAGGCGGCTCGACGCATGAGATTCTGGAAGATGGTTCGGTGCTGCTCAGCGGCGCTCGCCCAAATACTGATACCTATACCGTCACGGCGAAGACGAAGCTGTCGAAGATTTCGGCGTTCAAGCTGGAAGCATTGACCGACCCGTCGCTGCCGGGCAAAGGCCCGGGGCGTCACGATCCCGAGCGGCCGAACTTTGTACTGCATGAGTTTGAAGTCAAAGCATCGCCGCTCGCGGCTTCGCAGGAAAAGCAAGCAGTAAAGCTGCACTCCCCCTGGGCCGACTATTCTCAGGCGCAATACCACATCCGCGGCGCGATCGATGGCAACCCGAAGACCGGCTGGGCGATCCATCAGCAGTTTCACAAGCCGCACCTGGCAACGTTTCGCACGGAAAAGCCGACAGGCTACGCCGACGGAACGCTGCTGACGATCGTCATGCCGCAAAACCACGGCGAAACGCGCACGCTGGGCCGCTTCCGCATTTCCGTCTGCGAAGGGGAACCGCCCGCCAGCGAGTCGCCGCCGAAAGAGCGCATCCCCGCTGCGATTGTTGAAATCATCCGCACGCCTGCGGAAAGCCGCGATGAGGAGTTGATCGACGAGTTGCGCGATTACTACCTCAAGCAGCAGCCCGATTTGATCAAGCTGGAGGGTGAGTTGTCGGTGCTCAAGAAACAACTTGGTGATGAGGCGGCCGCGACGACCTTGGTGATGGAAGAGATGGCATCGCCCCGCCAGACGCGTATGTTCCGTCGCGGCGATTTCCTCAGCCCCACGGACGAAGTGGAAACCGGTGTGCCCGCTGCGCTGCACCCGATGGCCGACGCGACAGTCCCAAACGATAACCGCTTGGCGCTGGCGGAGTGGATCGTCAGCCGCGACAACCCGCTGACCGCCCGCGTGCAGGTCAACCGCTGGTGGGCACAAATCTTCGGCCGCGGCATCGTCCGCACGGTCGAAGATTTCGGCACGCAGGGAGAACGGCCGACGCATGCTCAGTTGCTCGATTGGCTGGCCGTTGAGTTGATGGATCCCCAAGAACCGTTTAGCCGTTTTCGAAACGAAAACGCGTCCGCATCACCCTGGTCGATGAAGCACATTCACAAGTTGATTGTGATGAGTGCGACCTACCAACAAAGCTCTCGCATTTCACCGGAGTTGCTCAAGCGCGATCCGAACAACACGCTGCTGGCCCGCGGGCCTCGGCTGCGCCTGTCGGCGGAGACGATTCGCGATAATGCCTTGGCGATCAGCGGATTGCTTTCGGCGAAGGTCGGCGGGCCGCCGGTTTACCCTCCGCAGCCGGGCGGCATCTGGCGGCATGTGGGCCGTAACGCGCCGAAGTACCAAACCGATACGGATGAAGACCGGTACCGCCGCGGAATCTACGTCATCTGGCGGCGGAGCGCGCCCTACCCCAGCTTTGTCAACTTCGACGCGCCCGACCGCGCGGCCTGTGTCGTCTCGCGCAGCCGGACGAACACACCGCTGCAGGCGCTGACGCTGCTCAACGACGAAGCTTACGTCGAAATGTCCTGGGCCCTCGCGCGGCGCATCGCGGAGCAAGATGTGGCCGATCGCCAGCGCATTATCTTCGCTTGGCGAGCAGCCGTCGGCCGCACGCCGAAAGATACTGAAACCGATTTCCTGCTGAAGTTGCTTCAGCAGCAACAAGACCGCTTCACCGCAGACCCAGCCGCGGCGAAGAAATTGCTCGGCAAGCAAGAATTGCCCGAGGGCGTCAAGCCGCACCGGCTGGCCGCCTGGTTCTACGTCGCCAACATCCTGCTGAATTTGGACGAGACGATTACAAAGGGCTGATCTCGCAAGCCGCGTCCCCAACTCACGTTGAGTGATCCATGAATCCCCAACAACAATTCCAACAATTCACCCGCCGCGCCCTGCTCGGCAAACTCAGCACCGGCGTGGGCGGTATTGCGCTCGCTTCGCTGTTGGCGGAAGATGGCGCTGTTCTTGGCAAAGAGAAGGCGAAGCCACAGTCGCCGACGAGAGTCGCCTCCCACGACCCGATGGCACCGAAGATTCCGCACTTCGCCCCCAAGGCGAAGAACGTGATCTTCCTGCATATGGTCGGCGCGCCGTCGCATTTGGATCTGTTCGAGAACAAGCCAGCGCTGAAGAAATTCGACGGCCAGGATTGCCCCGCCGAGTACCTCGAGGGTGCCCGCTTCGCGTTCATTCGCGGCAAGCCGAAATTGCTGGGCAGCGAATTCGAATTCAAAAAGCATGGCCAGACCGGCATGGAGCTTTCCAGCCTGTTGCCGAACCTGGCGACCGTCGCTGATGAAATGGCGATGATCAAAACGCTGCACACGACACAGTTCAACCACGGCCCCGCCCAGCTTTTCTTCCACACCGGCTTCCCGCGGTTCGGCCGCCCCGTGGCTGGAAGTTGGATCACTTACGGGCTGGGAAGCGAAAACCGCAACCTGCCGGGTTACGTCGTGCTGATCACCGGCAACGTCGGCGGGGCGGGCAACAGCATGTGGGGCAGCGGCTTTTTGCCCAGCGTTTACCAGGGAGTGGAATTCCGCAGCCAGGGCGACCCGGTGCTGTTTTTGTCGAACCCGCAGGGCATCGACGCCGACGACCGCAAGCAGATCGTTGACGCGGTCAACCACCTCAATGCCGAGCAGCTTGCGGACGTCGGCGATCCCGAAATCGCCACCCGCATCAGCCAATACGAAATGGCCTACCGCATGCAAAGCAGCGTGCCGGAACTGATGGACATCACCGCCGAACCGAAGGAAGTTCACCAGGCGTACGGCACGCAGCCGGGCAAGACCAGCTTCGCCAACAACTGCCTGCTCGCCCGGCGGCTCGTCGAACGGGGCGTGCGGTTCGTGCAGTTGATGGACCAGGGCTGGGACCATCACAACGGCGTGTTCAACGCCTTGAAGAACAAAACCAGGCAAGTCGACAAGCCGATCGCCGCGCTGATCAAAGATTTGAAAGAGCGCGGCTTGCTCGATGAAACGCTGGTCGTCTGGGGCGCGGAGTTCGGCCGCACGCCGCTGCTGCAATCCGACCGGGCCAAAGCCGGCCGCGATCACCACAAGGATGCCTACACCATCTGGATGGCCGGTGGCGGAATCAAGGGCGGCACCGTCGTGGGCGAAACCGACGAGCTTGGCTACTTCCCTGCCAAAGACCCCGTCACCATGCACGACTTCCACGCGACCTTGCTGCACTTGCTCGGCATGGATCACGAGCGCCTAACCTTCAAGTACCAAGGCCGCCCATTTCGGCTGACGGACGTGGCGGGAAAGGTGGTGGAGCCTTTGATCGGTTAGCCCTGTCCTGAGTATTCAGTCATAAGCTCAGCACCCTATATGGGTATAATGGTTTCAGAGCATTGGAAATGCCTCGCTCTTGCCCTCTGGATGATAACCGACGATGACCATAATCTCCGCCCCAGCCGACTGGATCGAGTCTGTCAGTGAGTTGAAGTTGCCGCCTCAGGCAGACCGACATTTGCAAGATCTGATGGACCGGAACAACGAAGGCCAACTAACTCCCGCGGAGCGGGACGAAATGCAAGCGCTCGTTCAGTGGAGCGAGAAAATTTCTTTGGTGCGCGCCGAGGCGTTGCGGCTGCTCGGTCGTAAGCCAGCGTGAGTGTCCCGATCCAGGCTCAATTCTCTCCAATACAATACAACGTCTCCCGCCGCTTCCCGCCGGAGCTGTCGGCGACGCGGAGGTAAATCTTGCTGTCGACGATCGTCGGTGTCGCGAACGATTCGTCGCCGAGTTGGTTCTTCGCGACCAACTGAAAGTTCTTCGGATCGGCCTTGTAGACGAAGAACGTGCCCTTCTCGTTACAGGTGTACAGGTTGCCGCCGGCCAGAATCGGCGAAGCGCTGACCGGGCCGCTTAGCCTTTCTCGCCATTGCAGCTTCCCGGTTTGGGCGTTCCAGCACATGGCGATGCCCGTGTCGTTCAGGGCGTACAGAAACCCATCGTGGGCGAGCATCGATTGCTCGTAGCTTTTGTCTCCGTTGCGCCACACCACTTCCGCCGAGCCGTCGGCCTTCACCGCCAACGTTTCCTTCTGCGGATAACCGCCGCTGGCGAAGACCAAATCGCCATCCCAAACCAGCGTGCCGCAAGTCGCCGCGGCCGGGCCTTCGCATTGCCACAGTTCCTTGCCGGTGGCCGGGTCGTAGCTCGTCACGTGCCCGCAACCGCTCAACAGCAACTGGTCGCGGCCCGCCACGTGGGCGACGATGGGTGACGAATAGCTGGTCTTCTGCGGCCGGGCCGTTCGCCAAACTTCTTCGCCGTCGGTCAATCGCATCGCCGCCAACGACGATCCTTCGCCGTCGAACTCGCTGGAAACGATCACGGTGTCTTTGTAAATCAGCGGCGAAGGAGCAAACCCAAACTTGTACTTGTTCGGCACATACGGCGCGGCATCCTTTTGCCACAACAGTTTGCCGGCCATGTCCAGGCAAGCCAGTTGCGCCCGATCGTGATTGTTGAACACCGCGAACAGGCGCTCGCCGGCGTACGCGACCGTCGGCGACGCATGGGTGTTCTTGCTGTGAATCTTCGCGGGAAAGCCTCCTTTATTCACCTCCGTCATCCACAACCGCTCGCCGGTTTTGCGGTCGAAACTGACGACCGACTGCGTCTGGGCGGCTTCATCAGCGGTGGTCAGAAAGATCTGACTGCCAATGATCACCGGCGAGCTATGCCCGCGTCCGGGCACTTCCGTTTTCCAAACGACGTTCTTGGTATCCGTCCACGAAGTCGGCGGCGCCTGCCCCTCGGCCGCGACGCCGTTGAAATTCGGGCCACGCCACCGCGGCCAATCGTCCGCGGCGGCAGCTTCGACCAGCGCGGCACCCAAGATCAAGCAAACCAGCCAAAGCCTCGAAACCTGATGCATGCCGAAGTCCTCCGCAGGGGGCAATAGATCAAACCGCATTGATGAGTTTGTAACCTGTTCGCCCCTTGAAATCAATTATCTGGGAATCTGACCAGCGGCTTTTTCAGCAGTCATGATCGCTGCAGTCCAGCGGGCAAGTTCCAAATGAACTGCGGTAGTGAAAAAAGGGAATCTTTCCATTTTCTCCGCAAGAAAAGCCCTCGGGCGGGAACTATTCATGTGTTCACATCGTCTAAGAACCTGTCCGAAAACCTCGGAAGTAGCACGGATTGCTAATCCGTCCCGAGGTTTTCGGAAAGGTTCGAATTCGGCGATGCGGCTGTTCTTTGGCAATTTGATTTCTTCGTAGCGGGGGCTTCTAGCCACCGTGAATTGAAAGGCGCTGCGCTTTTTCGGCGGTGGCTGGAAGCCCCCGCTACGGGCGTTGTTGTCAAACTGATATCACCTGGCGCAACTGTTTGGCGCTCCCCCTCGGCGGAGGGTGGCGCGCTGACAAATAAATGATTTTGTCAGCGCTGCGGAGATTCCCTTGGGGCCCTGTCGCGCGCTGAATAATTCGCGCAAAGCGTCAGCGCGCTATAGCCAATGGTGGGGGATATTTGAACACTATTTGATGTCAGATTGACGACAGGTTTTGGGCCGTCCCTAGCCGCGATGCGACGCATCGCGGAATATGCTCGGAAGCGAATATCCGTACTCGATCGTGGGCGTCCGGCTCAACTGTCGAGGACGAAAAGACGAGGACGAAAAGACGAGGACGAGTAGAATTTCCCGCTACGATGCGTATTCGGGGTTGGTTTGCAGCAGGACCATTTCGCTGTATTTTCCGCCGCGGGCCATTAGTGCGTCGTGCGTGCCGATTTCGACGATCCGCCCGTCTTGCATCACGGCGATGCGGTCGGCGCCGGCGATGGTGCTCAGGCGATGGG
>CALBTA010000259.1 GCA_937967755.1 uncultured Planctomycetaceae bacterium
CACGAACGGGGCGGCCGGCAGTTAGACGTGAAGAACGTAGCCGGCGATCACCCCATCATGCAGGGCTTCCCGCGGCTGTGGCGGACGCCCAACGGTGAGTTGTACGTGGTTGAAAAGACGTTCGAAGGGGTCACGCCGCTGGCGACCGCGTTCGGCGAGGACACGAAGAAGGATCAAATGTGCATCTGGACTAACGAGCACGAAGGGGCCAAGGTCTTCGGCATCACGCTGGGGCATCACAACGAAACCATGATGGCCCCCGAGTGGCTCGACGTGACCGCCCGCGGGTTGCTGTGGTGCGTCGGCAAGCTGAACGACGACGGCACACCCGCCGAAGGATTCGCCGGCAGCGGCGTCAAGCCGTTCAGCTTTCAAAAGGATGTTGGGAAGGAACCGACACCGGCGGATTAAATATATGACTTCCCACGGAACCGAAACGCTTCGCCGGGGTTAAACCGTTTCTACCTGTAGATTTACACCGGGGCCGCATCACGCATTGCCCCTAATTTGCCCCTTTTTAGGAGACGTGGGATGAAGAAAGTTCTCTGTTTCGCCCTGATGTTGCCGCTGGTTTGCGTGGCATCCGCCTTCGCCGACGACGGTGATAAGGTGAAGGACGGGCAAGCCGACCGCCGGGAGCAGTGGCGTCAGCGGATGCAGGAAGCCGTCAAGAAGTACGACAAGAACGAAGACGGCAAGCTCGACGACGGCGAACGCCGGGCCATGTTCGAAGACATGCGCAAGCAATGGGCCGAACAGATGAAAGAGCGCGGCGGCGACCGCCCGCAATTCGGCGATCGCCGCGGACCCGGCGGACCGTGGCAAGGCCGCTTCGGGCAAGGCGGATTTGGACCGCGTCCGGAAGCTCGCGGGGGCGACGACCGCCGGCCGGGGCCTCGACCTGATGCACGTCGCGATGACGATCGCCGGCCTGAACCACGCCCGGAAGCGCGCCGCGATCACGGTCGCGGGCATGATCAACACGCTCGCGGTGGCGACCACGGGCGCGGGCATCACCATCATCATCACGCACGCGGCGACCATCGGCGCGGCGGACATCACGGCCATGCCCGTGGTGGAGACCACCGCGGGCGCGGGCATCACGGGCACGCGCGCGGCGGTGATCGTGGCCGAGACGGCAAGGCCGATCACGGTCGCGGTGGACGGGGCGGCAAGGATTGCGAACGATGCCGCGGCGGCAAAGAGGGCAAAGGCGGCGATGACAAGCGCGGCGGTGACCGGGACCGTGACGACCGGGACCGTGGCGGCGACCGAAGAAGAACTGATGATCGCCCCAGCGTGTAGTGCGTTGGTACGATTGAACTGAACTGTTTAACAGCCGCCTGAAACCTCAGGCGGCTGTTTTCTTTTGCGCCGCCAATTCGATTCTGCTATTCTACCTGGAGTGTTGGCAAGTCTGAAGTCTGACGGCTTCAGCAACGGGGCGACTTCGTTGTTGGGAGATTCACATGGCACGGCTCTGTTGGCTTTCTGTTGGCATTGCGTTGCTCGCGTCTTGGTTGTTCGCAACGCCGCATGGGAATGCCGAAGACGCCAAGGTGCTCAAAGCGGGCGCGCACGCCATCGACATCACGCCCGAGCGACTGCCGGTGCTGGTCAACGGCGGCATGTATTCGCGTAACGCGGGCGGTGTGGTCGATCGCTTGCACGCCCGCTGCATCGTGCTGGACGACGGCACGACGAAGATCGCCATCGTGGTCGTCGATAGCTGCATGGTTCCCCGCGATTTGCTCGACGAAGCGAAAGCCCTGGCCGCCAAGGCGACGGGCATTCCGGTCAATCGCATGTTGATCTCGGCAACGCACACCCACTCCGCCCCGGCGGCGATGGGTGCTCTGGGGACCGACCGCGACGATGCGTACTGCGCTTTCCTGCCGGCCCGAATCGCCCGCGGCATTCAGTTGGCCCACGACAATTTGGAACTGGCCCGCGTCGGTTGGGCGAAGTCCCGCGATCCAGAAAACGTCTACCACCGCCGCTGGTTGATGAAAGAGGGGAAGGCGGCCACCAACCCGTTCAGCGGCAAAACGAACGACCGTGCGCAGATGAACCCCGGGCACAACAACCCCAACAAGATTCGCCGCACCGGCACGGTCGACGATGAAGTTTGGGTGCTGTCGATTCAATCCACCGAAGGCCGGCCGATCGCCCTCCTCGCAAATTACTCGACACATTACGCCGGCTCGCCCGCGCTCAGTTCCGACTACTTCGGAGCGTTTGCTGAGAAGATTGAAAAGGAACTAACGCTCACCCTTGGCAAGGGTGGGCAAGAACGACGCGCGCCGCCGCCCGTCGCCATCATGTCGAATGGAACCAGCGGCGATACCAACTGCATCGACTTCACGCGCGGCGACCGGCGGAAGTTCACCTATCACACTGTTGCCGAAGACACAGCCCGCGCGGCGATGGAGGCGTACGAGAAGATCAAGTACGTTGACTACGCTCCGATTGAAATGGAAGAGTCGCTGCTAACGCTCGATGTGCGCATGCCGACGGACGACGAGGTCGCCAAGGCGAAAGCATTTCTGGCAACCGAAGAAGGCAAGAAGCTGCGCAGCATCAAGGCGGTCTATGCCCGCGAGACCGTGCTGCTTTCCGAAATGCCCGCGACGCGCCAGCTGAAGATTCAGGCGATCCGCATCGGCGGCTTGGGTATCACCGCGATGCCGAATGAAGTCTTCACCGCAACCGGGCTGGCGATCAAGAAGGAAAGCCCGCTGGCGGCGACGTTCAACATCAGCCTGGCCAACGGAGCCGAAGGGTACATCCCTCCGCCGGATCAGCACAAACTGGGCGGGTACACGACATGGCGAGCCCGGACCAGTTGCCTGGAAGAAGAGGCCGAACCGAAGATTCGGGCCGAGGTGTTGAAGCTGCTGAAGAAAGTTGCAAGTGTGGAGCGTGAAGCTCAAACCAATCAGGAAGATAACGCCGAAGAAGCGCGACCAAGTCTGGAGACTTGTTCCACGGGGGAGTTTCGCGCGGGTGCTTATGCGATTGATATTACGCCGACGAAGTTTCCCGTGGTGGTCAACGGGAACTTTACCGAACAGTCGGCCCGCGCGGCGCACGGCAAGCTGCACGCCCGCTGCCTGGTGTTGGAAGATGGTAAGGAGCGAATTGCGATCGCCATCGTCGATAGCTTGATGATGCCGCGTGAGTTGATCGACGAGGCGAAGCGGCTGGCCGCGAAGGCGACGGGCATTCGTGCCGACCGGATGCTGATCGCGGCGACCCATACGCATTCCGCGCCCAGCGTGATGGGCTGCCTGGGTAGCGGTACGGATGATGCCTATATCCCGTTTCTGACTGAGCAAATCGCCCGCGGCATTCACCTCGCCAGCGAGCGCGTCGCCCCGGCAAAAATGGGCTTCGCGGTCCTGCAAGCGGACGAACACACCCATTGCCGCCGGTGGCTGACGCGCCCCGACCGCGTGGGGACCGATCCGTTCGGCCAGAAGAACGTCAGGGCGATGATGCACCCGGGGTATCAGAACGCCAACTACCTCGGCCCGGCCGGTCCGGTCGATGCCGGCTTGAGCATCCTGGCGATTCAATCAACCAGCGGTTCGCCCATCGCCGTGCTGGCCAACTATTCGATGCATTACTTCGGGGCCGCGCCTGTTTCGGCCGATTACTTTGGGCCGTTCTGTGATGTGCTTCAGGAGAAGATCGATGCGCAGACCGAAGACGCGCAGCGCGGCGACCATCCGCTGGTGGCGATGATGTCGCAAGGGACCAGCGGCGATTTGCACTGGATGGATTACAGCCAGCCGCGGCGACGGACTTCGATGGACGAGTACGCCCGGCAAGTTGCGGGGATTGCTTTTGAAGCTTACGAGAAGATCGAGTATGAATCCGACATCAGCCTGGCGATGGACCAGTTGAAAGTCGAATTGGAACGCCGAACGCCCGACGAGCAGCGCCTCGCATGGGCGAAAGATATTGTTGAGAAGCTCGGCGATGGCAAGCCAAAGTCGCGCGGCGAGATTTATGCTCGCGAAGCGGTCTTGCTTCACGAACAACCGCGGCGCGAATTGATCTTGCAAGCGATTCGCATAGGCGACGTCGGCATTACGGCGCTGCCGAACGAGGTATTCGGAATCACCGGCCTGCGCCTGAAGCACGAAAGCCCGCTGCCGAAAACCTTCAACATCAGCCTGGCGAATGGGGCCGAAGGGTACATCCCCACGCCGCAGCAACATCGGTTGGGCGGGTACACGACCTGGCCCGCGCGCACCGCTGGGCTAGAGGAGAAGGCCGAACCCACGATCGTGGAAGGGTTGCTGCGAGCGCTGGAGAAAGTTTCCGGCCAACGCCGTCGCTATTACCCGTTGCCGAGGAACCGCTACTCCGTGACGCTGCGCGAGGCCGAACCGCTCGCCTATTGGTGGTTGGATGATCTGTCGGCAGATCACGATCTGCTGCGCGGGCCGGGTGCCAAACTCGAAGGCGCGGTAGCGTTGTTCCTCGAAGGCGTGCCGTTTGAAAAGCTCGACGATCAAACCCACGAAAACCGGGCAGCGCAAATGGCGGGGGGCCGCGTCGTCACACCGGGGTTGTTCGGCGGTACATACACCGCCGAGTTCTGGTTCGAAAATCGTCTGCCCAACGACGCCCGTCCGGTGACCGGATACCTTTTCTCCCGCGGGCCGGACGGGGCGGAGGACTGTCCCGGCGATCACCTGGGAATTATGGGAACGCACGACGCCGAAAACGCCGGGCGGCTGTTCTTCTTCAACGGCAACGCCCGGAATGAAACCGCCACCGGCAAGACGCGGATTCAACCGTTCACCTGGAACCATGTCGCCCTGGTCCGTGATGGCAACCGCGTGCAGGTTTATCTCAACGGGCAGATTGAAATCGACGCGGAGGTTGAGCGCACGATTGCAGGCAACGATCTTGCGCTCCGTGAATTTCCGCTGTTCTTCGGCGGCCGCAGTGATAACTTCGCGAACTTTGCCGGGAAGTTGGATGAGATTGCGCTGTTTGACAAGGTGCTTTCGGGTGATGACATCGCGAAGCATTTTGCTTCCGCCGGGATTGAAGTTGCGAAGCCGCGAGCGGCGGCTGACCGCTTGCCGGCTTCGCCTTTGAGCCCTGAAGATTCGCTGAAGCACCTCCACGTCCGTCCCGGCATGAAAGTGGAACTGGTCGCGGCCGAGCCATTGGTGCGTGACCCGGTGGCGTTCGACTGGGGGCCGGACGGCAAGTTGTGGGTGGTTGAATATCTCGACTACCCGACCGGCATCGACGGCAAGGGAACGGGCGGCGGGCGGGTGGTGTTCCTGGAAGATGAGAACAGCGACGGGCGTTACGACCAGTCGACGCTGTTCCTCGACAAGCTGAATTTTCCGACCGGCGTAATGGCCTGGCGCGACGGCGTGCTGATTACCGCCGCGCCCGATATCCTCTTCGCGAAAGACACCGACGACGACGGGAAGGCCGATGCCGTTGAGAAACTTTACACCGGATTTCACGAGGCGAACCAGCAGCTTCGCGTCAACGGGTTGCGTTGGGGTTTGGACAACTGGATTCACTGCGCCAGCGGCAGCCACCACGCCGGCTATGGGAAGGAAAGCAAGATTAAATCGACCAAGACGGGCGAACTGGTGCATATTGGGGCACGCGACTTCCGCATCCAGCCGGACGAAGGTCTGATCGAACCGACCAGCGGCCCTTCGCAATTCGGCCGCAACCGCGACGCCTGGGGCAACTGGTTCGGCACGCAGAACGCCAAGCCGATGTTTCACTATGTGCTGGAAGATCGCTACCTGCGGCGGAACCCGCACGTGACCTACCCGCAGTCGCAAATTCTGATCAGCGACGTTCCCGGCCAACGCCCCGTCTTCGCCCGCAGCCAGCCCGGTAAGTTTCAGCACGCCTCGCAAGCGGGGCGTTTTACTTCCGCCAACAGTGCGATGATTTACGGTGACGAGTTGCTCGGCGAGGAGTTCATCGGCAATTCGTTCGTCAGCGAGCCGGTGCATAATCTGGTGCATCGCGAAATTGTTGAGCGCAACGGCGTGACGTTCAAAAGCCACAAACCAAAGGACGAAGAGCAGACCGAATTCCTCTCCAGCGAAGACACCTGGTTCCGCCCCACGACCATCCGCACTGGCCCCGACGGCGCGCTGTGGGTTGCTGACATGTACCGCGAGATCATCGAACACCCCCGCTGGGTCAGCGATGATTTGAAGCCGATCGTTGACACCCGCAACGGCACCGACCGCGGGCGGATCTATCGTATCTATCCCGAAGGGGCGAAGCCGCGAGCGATTCCGCGGATTGACGAGTTGAAGCCCGAGGCGCTCGCCGCGCTGCTGGAAAGCCCGAGCGCGACAATCCGCGACATCGCGCAGATGCGCATCATCAACGAGCAACTGAAGGAAGCCGCCCCGGCGCTGCGGAAGTTGGCGACCGATCACCATCGACCGCAGACGCGGCTGCAAACGCTTTGCACGCTGCAAGGGCTGGATGCTCTGGATGCTGCGTTTCTTCGCGGGCCGTTGAACGACAAGCACCCTGGTGTTCGCGCCGCCGCGGTCCGGCTGCTGGAACCGTTCATCGCGAAGGTCTGCCCCGATGGCGGGCCGCTGCTGGGCATGCGTGAAGACTCGGATGCCGCCGTGCGTTTGCAACTTGCCCTCTCGACCGGCGAGTGGGTGTTTCGCGGCGGAGGCCATTTGCTGATGCGGTTGGCGGCCGAAGATTCAGACGACCCTTTCCTCGTCGCTGCGGTATTAAGTTCGCTCAACGAAAC
>CALBTA010000260.1 GCA_937967755.1 uncultured Planctomycetaceae bacterium
CCACTGCTTAATCGCCGGCCCCAGCGGCTTGGCGTCGGCCTTGTTGGCGACGCGGCCCAAGATCGATGCCGCCAATTCGACCACCAGGGCGTGCGGGCTTTCCAGCGCCGCGGCGGCCGCTTCGGCGGGCAGCGGATCGCGCTGCATCAGCGCCGCCGCCAATTGTTCACGGCATTCTGACCTGGGGAGAATTTCGAAAATCTTCGCCGCTTCGCCTTGGGCGCAGACGCGCTCCAAGCAATGAAAGTTCGACTCCAACGGCGACTGGGCGTAGTACGCGTTCTCGGATTGCAGGGCGGCGTAGTCCGGCTCGAGCGAATCGTCCCCGAACAAGCGTTTCGCGGCGGGCAGCGCGGCGTCGGTCCAGGTCTTCAGCAGTTCGAGCAGCAATGATTTCGTGGTCGCGTTGTCGTTGTATCCCAATTGTTCGATCACCACGTTCTGATGCGGGCCATGCTCGCGGGCGATGTTGCGAATCACATCCCACGCGCTGGGCGTGTCGAACCAACGCAAGCCGACGATGGCCCGCCGGGGGACCGAACCGCTGGAAGTCGCCAGCCGTTTGAGCAGCGAGAATATCTCATCCGCCTTGTCCGATTTTTTCAAGTGGCCAATCGCTTCGGCCGCGCTCTCCTGCAAGGCGTGGCCGTCTTCGCTGGCCAACCGCAACAGCAGATCGAGCGAACGGGCATCCCCCAACTCGCCAAGGGCATGGACCGCCACTTTGCGAAGGTCCAGGTCGGCCATCAACTCCACGGCCGACAGCAAAATGGTGATGCCGCCGTCTTTTCCACCGCGGGCCAGGCCGACGGCGGCCAGGAATTTCGTAAGCGTATCGCGGTGTTCGAGCGCCGCTTCCAACGCATCGGCCGGCCCATCGCGTTTGCGAAGCCGCCAACCGATCGCCTCGACCACGTGGTGTCGTAGGTCGTCATCGGGGTGAACGGCCAGCACCTTCAAGGTTTCATCCACTGCGCCCGTCAGCGACCAGCGGGCCGCGGCGATCTGACGTTTGATCAAATCGGGCAGGTTCAAATCGAGGCACTTGTTCAGATAACTCGCCAAAACTTCGTCGTGCCGCGGATGCTGATCATCGAGCCAGTTGCGATTGGGCAGCAAATCTTCGCTGTCGTAAATCGGCTGATCGTAGCCGCTGATCGTTTCCAGCGCTCCGGCGACCGGCCCGCGCCAATCGTCTTTTTCCAACAGCGGCAACAACCGGGGGGCGATGTCCGCGTCGCGAAACATGCCAACCGCCGCGAAGACGCGCTGCGCATCGATAGATTGATCGGCATCTTTTTCCAGGACGTCGAGTAGCGCATCGCAGCTTCGCTTGTCACCCAGTTCGACGATGGCATTTAGTACCCGTTGTTCAAGCCGGCGGGTGTCGGCTTGTTCGAGTTGCTCGATCAGCATCTCGAAAGCCCGCTCGTCCTTGTGCTTTGCCAGCGCGATGGCGGCTTCGCGGCGAACGCCGGCGTACTCACTTTGGTAAGCATCGGCCAACGCCTTCTTCGCCTTGGCATCTTCGTTGTAAACACCCGCCAGCCACCCGACGGCCAGCCTCCGCGTCGTCGCGTGCGGCGATTTCAGGCCGACTTTGCCGGCGGCAGTCGGGCTGGCCTGACGGAACAGCAGCATGCCGGCTTCGGTCGCCAGTTGGTCGTCGCGGGTCAGTACGACATCTTCCAACACCTTCTGGCCCTTGCTGCCGGCCGCTTCGGTCAGCAGCTTCAACGCTTCGACTGCCAGATCGGTGTGCGGGCATTCGATCGCCGCGGCGGCCCGGGCTTGGTCGTCGACGCCGACGTTGGTCAGTTGCTCAAACGCCAGCATTCGTACCGCTTGGATATCGTCGCTAAGGGTCTGAATCAACACCGGGCGCACAGCGTCGATGAACGCTTCGTCTTTGTTGGCCATGGCGACCAATGAACGAATCGCCTGCTGGCGCACCGAAATCACCGTCGCCCCGAACGAAGGCCGCATTCGCCGCTGGTGGTAGCTGCCTTGCTCTCGGGCGAGGCCGACGTAGGTTCCGAACGCCAGTTGGGCGAGTTCATCGGCTGTGACTTTCAACTTCGGCAGCTTGTGAGCGCCGGCGGCCTTCGCGGCGGCTGAGATTTGTTTCGCGTTGCGAATTGCCGCGATTTGCCAGGCGAAATCCCATTGCTCTTGATGATCGGCGGCAAGCATTTTCAGCACATTCACTGTGCTGGCGCTGCAATGCGGGTCGCCAAAAGTGATCAACAAAGCAAGCCGCCCGACCGCTTCGGTCGAAATGTCCCACGCGGTTTGTTGCCCGCGGTCGTTGATCTGCTGCATGATGAAGTCGGGAAACGCCGACTCGTCTGTAAACACTTCCAACGCCCGGGCGGCGGCCAGGCGCAGCCGCGCGTCTTGCGCGGAAAGCGCGGCCAGAATGCGCGATGGCGTGCCGTCGTGGGCTTGCCAATCACGCATCAACAGCACGAAGAACGCCGCGTTGCGAACCCACGCCTCGCTGTCTTCCAACATGGCAATCACATACGGCTCGCCCTGTTCGCCAAAGGCGACCGCGGCCATCAGCCGTTCGGCCCGGGTCAGCACGTTGGCCGCATCTTCGGAAAAGACCACCGGCAGGGCCGTCGCCTCGCGGCAATACGCCAAGCCCATCGCGACTTGGAAACGGACTTTCGGGTCGTCGTGCTGCAGCGGCGTCTGCAACTGGGCGACGTGCTGGGGCTGAGCGCAGCGGGCGATTGCTTCCGCGGCGGCGGATCGGATGTTCTCGTTGGGGCTTTCCAGCAGCGGCAACAGCACCGGCACGAACTCTGCCAGGCCCAGCAACCCCATTCCCGAGAGGGCGATCATGGCGTCTTTCTGCCATTGCGGGCGGTCGGCCTCACGCAGCGGCATTTCGGCGGTGGCCGATTGCAGCAGCGGGGCCTTGGCTTGTTCGTCGTGGAACAGGGCGCGGGCACAGGCGGCTTGCAGACGGACGTCGGAATACTTGCTGGCCATCGCCCCTTGGACGACGTCGACGGCGTTGTTGTTGATCAGCGCGGTGATCACCTGGCCGCGGACCTCTTCCGCCTCGTCGTTGATCGCGGTGACGAGCGTGTCCTGCGCTTCCTTCGTGCCGAGCTGGATCAGGCTTTCGGTCGCACGCAGGCGAATATCGACGTGGCGGGATTGCAACGCCTGGCCCATTGGCGCGGGGTCACGCCCTTTGGATTGCGACAGCAAATGGTCGTAGGCGTCGCCGCGAATTTCCGCGGCAGGGTCTTCAAGCAATTCGACGAGAAGCTGCTTCGCCCAATCTTGCTTGTCTTCGGCCATCGCTTCGGTCAGCACCTCGCGCCGCACGCTGGGGCGGACGCTGCCCAAGGCGAAGCGCAGCACCGCTTCGTGCGAACCGTCGATGCGCATGCCTAGCGATGTCTTGAACGCTTCGCCGCTGACGCTCTGCTCGTCGTCGTTCAACGCCCGCAGCATCAGCGCGCGTGCCCTCGGATCGATCTTTTTCGCCTTCGATTTTCGCACCGTCGCCGAAAGCGTCTTCAAGGCCCGGCGGCGGACATCGGTATGCTGCGACGTCAGCCCGATGTCGGCAGCTTCCAGCGGGTCGTCGGCGTAGATGTTTTCCAGCGCCGTGTAGGCCGCGTCGCGGACTTCGGCCGCGTCGTCGCCCGTCAGCGTTTCCAGTCGCCCGCTGGCCCGCGGGTCAGCCAGCGCCGCCAACGCCTGGCAAACTTGCACGCGGGCGTCGACGTCTTCTTCGCGGCTAAGCTGCAACAGCGTGCCGAACGCCCGGGCGTCGCCCAGCAGCGCCAGGCAGCGAGCGCCCAACAGGCTGGTGTCCATCACGCGGGACGACATAGCCGACAGCAACGGTTGGTAATCTTCGGCAGCGAGCAAGAACTGCGCCGGCTTGACTTTCGGCGGCTCACTTTTTTTCTCGCGGCCGGTCGGCTGCACTTCGTAGTTTTCCAACTCGTGAAGCTGGCGGTGCAGTTGCTTGTCGCGCTGGCGAATCGCCTTGGCGAGCGCCGGGCGGGAAAGCAGCGCGGCCAAAAACGCGGTCCGGCGAACGTCGGCACTCGGATCTTCGCCAGCGCGGCGAACCGTTCCGGCGACGCGCGAATCGTCCAGCAACTTACGTTGAAAGCCGCGGATGATCGCCAGCCGCCGGGAGTCGGGCCGATCGGACTTTGCGGCGATGACTGTGGCATGGGGTGAATCTTTCGGAAAAACTTTCTCCAGCGCCAACAGCGCCGCGCGTCGGGTTTCCTCGGGGTCGATGTCGAGGGCGCGGATCATCAACTGCCGGGCCTGCTCGTCTTTCTTCGCCAGCGGGACGAGCGCTTCGACCGCCGCGACGCCGACGTTCGCCTCCTGCGCATCAATCGCCAACGTCAATGGGCGTAAATCATCCTTCTCGCTGGCGTCGCGCAATCCTCCGAACGCCGCCATGCGGACCTTGTCGTCGCGATGCGCCAGCAGCGATTCGAGCAGTTTTGCGGCACGGGGATGTTTCGACTTGGCGAGCAACTCGGCACAGCGCAGTCGCAAGCTGTGATCGGCATCTTCATCGACCTGCCGGGCGAGCATTTCCAGCGCACGGGAATCGTCATATTCTCCCAACGCACTGATCGCGTCGCCCCGCTGCGCGACGTCGTTCTGCGAAAGCAGGTGCGCCGCGCGATCGTACGCATCGTAAACACGGTGCGTCAGCGAACTGAACCGCCCGCCGGTGTCCATCAAAATCAGGCGGACGGTATTGTCCGCGCCGGCGATTGCCAGGTGCATGCGGTTGTGAATGGTCGTCAGCGCGGCCGCCACAACCGGCGGCACCCCGTCGTCGAACGTCGCCGGACGCGTCGCCCCAACCCGCGCCCAGGTCTTGCAAGTCCGATCGCGACCGGCCGATACGAAGCGATCGCCGGCAACGTGCAGCAATGCCGTAACGTGGTCTTCGTGGCTGGCACCGCGGCCGCGGTCTTCCGGTTCCAACTTACCGCGGGCGTGCGTCAGCAGCAGCTTTTGGTCCGCCCCGGCGCTGAAGAACCGCAATTCCTCAGGCTCGAACAGCATCGCCGTGACTGCCCCTTCGTGCAGCTTCGCCGAATCGCTGCAGGCAAACTGCTCTTTGTCTTCGCACTCGAAAACCGAAACCGTGCCTTTGCTGGTTCCCGCCGCCAGCCACTCTCCAGACGGATCGGCGGCGAGCGCGGTGACTCGATCGCCCATGTCGAAAGTTTGAAGCGGTTTGCCTGTATCGCCGTCGAGGATGATGACCTGGTTTTCACAGTCGGCAGCCAGTCGGGCATTTGAAAGTGTCACCAACGAAGTCGCCGGGGCGGAAAGTTCATCGCCCAACGCCGAAAGCTTCTTCGCTTTGCCAGCGATTTGATAGATCCGCCCGTCGTCGCCCCCCAGCCAAAGTAGTTTTTCGGTCGCGGCCAAAGACAACCCGCCGCAGGGCAGCGCGATTTCTTCTAGTTCTAGCTTCTCCACACCCAGCCGATAAAGCGCCGTCGGCAACCCTTCGGGATGCACGGTGGTGAAGACCAACTTCCCAGGCTGCGCGGCAATCGCCCGCAGGTCGCCGCGGTATTGGAGGTATTTGTTTGTGGTTGCCATGTTGTCTCGGTCAGGCAATTGTCAGTCGTGTGACGGGCGCGGTAGTCCGGGCACTCTTGCCCGGTCGACAACGGGCAAGAGTGCCCGTTTTACATTCATACTGAAACGCGCAAGTGTTCGTGGTGGTGTTCGATGCGGGTGATGGCTACGAGGCAGGCGGCGTGTTCGCTCTTGCCGCGCGATTGCTTGAATTCTCTGAGCAGCGGGGCGACGTGCTGGGCGAATTGCTTGTCTTCAGTCGCCAAATCGCACAGGGTTTCGATCAACTTCAACTTCGCCTGCCGGGCGGGCAGCGGTTTGATGCGGACCATGTCATCAGCCGCCGAGCCGTCTCCCTTCGCCGGGCGGCCGGGTGGAATTCGGAACAGAATTCGCCGCAGCAACGATTGCAGTTGGTCCATCTCAGCCGGCGGAGCCTCGGGCCGCGGCGGAGCGCCGATGCCGATGATTTCTTCGATTGGCTGCTTCCGTTTTTTCTTTCCGGTCGTGGCTTCCGGCGGCGGCGTAGGTTTCCAATCGTCCGTGGTGCCCCGCTCGCGGTAGAGCGACCAGAACGTGCGAATCACAAACGCCCGCACGCTGCCGTCGGGGCTTTCGGTCAGGCGGAACAGTTCCTCCGGCACGCGCAGCCGGGGGTGCATATCGATCAGTTTCATGCCGAGGTTCCGCGTCTCGCGGTTGCGCGATTCGCAGAAGCTGTAAACCGCATCGGCGGTGAAGGTCTCGGCGTCGAGGCGAATCCGCCGGTTGTCGGGGTGGTCGTCAGCGGTCATCGCCTTGGCGACGAACTGACGCACTTCGGGGAAGGGTGATTCGCACATTTCGACGATGCCGTCGATCGGCGGCGACCAGCGGGCGAATTCCCAACCGGCAAGTTCCAGCGCCAAATCGCGAAGCGGCCGCCGGTCGTCGCTGAACAGCGGCAACACGCGCTCGAACGATAGGAACTCCGGCGGCATCTCGGCACCGGGGTCGACGGGGCGGTCGGTTTCGGCCAGGCAGATGTCGGGGTGATGATGCCGAATGTACTTGCGGGCGAAGCGGGCGAGCGGCTCGTCGGGCTTTTCAGCATCTACCATCATCGACCACAGCCGCTCGCAACCGGCCTGCACCGCGTCGGCGGAAAATTCGCGGGTTTCCCCGGCGAGCATCTGCAGGAA
>CALBTA010000261.1 GCA_937967755.1 uncultured Planctomycetaceae bacterium
CGACCTCGTAACCACGGCCGTCGTAGTCAGGGAAATCGTCCTTCAGGTTCGCCAGCCCCTGACGCACTTCCGCGATCATCTTCGTGTAGAACTCACCCGTCTGCCCGCCGGCGCTGGGCGGGCGGAAATCTTTGTGCAAACTTTTTCCGCCCCAAGCAGTCTTGATCAGCAGAACCTGATCATCAATCGCATCGCCCATCCGGTGCCCGATCTGCAACTCCGGGCCGATGTGGTGTTTCCCTTGGTACCCAGTAAAGCCGATCGTCAGCGGCCCCTTCTTCACGCCATGTTTCGTCTGAAAACGAACCCAAACATCCTCGCGCTCGGTCCACTCGCCGGCATCGTTTTTCAAGTGGGCGAAGCGCTGCGGAGTTTTCGACTCCCGCATGACCGTGTTTAGAATCCCCCGCCCGCCGTTGTAGTACTTCGGGTGATCGAGATCGACGACGCCTTGGCCTTCCATATTCGATTGCCCGGCGAGGATGAAAACTTGCAGCTTACCGGTCTCGGAAGCCGACGTTGCTGGGCTCCACGCCAACACCGCCCATGCGGAAATCGCCAGGAAACAAGCAATCAGCCACGTTTGATTACGATCTTTTTTCATTCCAACTCCCCAATAATTTTCCGCATCCGCTCCGCAACTTCGGGATGCTCTTCAATGATGTTTTTTTGCTCGCCGATGTCGCTGCTCAAGTCATAAAGCGCGAGCTTCTTGTCGGTTTGCACGCCTTTGAATTTGCCGATGCGCACGGCCCGGTGCCGGCTCCAGCGCCAATACAGGTAATCGTGCTGCCGTTGCCGCTTCGCTTCGCCTAGCAGCGTTGGGGCGAAGGAAATGCCGTCAATCCCCTCGGGCGGATCGACGCCAGCCAGCTCGCAGGCGGTCGGCAGCCAGTCCCAGAACGCGCTGACGTGGTCGGTCACACCGGGTTCTATCTTGCCGGGCCACCAGGCGATCATCGGCACGCGAATGCCGCCGTCGTGCAGCGAACGCTTGAACCCGTTGAGTGGCCCGTTCGAGTCGAAAAATTCCATCTTATGCCCGCCTTCCTGGTGCGGGCCATTGTCCGACGTGAAAACGACCAGCGTCCGTTCTTCGATGCCCAGTTCTTTCAGCAAATCAACGACACGCCCCAAGTCGGCGTCCATCAACGTGACCATCGCCGCGAATCCTTTTTCCGGGTTGGGCCAGTCTTTATCCTTGTAGATGCCGTAGTGGGGAACTTCTTGCCCATCTTTTTCAACGCGGCCGGCTTCGTTATTGGTGTGCGGAATGGTCCAGGTGATGTGAAGGTAGAACGGATCGTCCTTGTTCCGCTCAATGAACGCCAGAGCCTCTTCGGTGATGCGGGTGTGGGCGTAGGTCACTTTCTTCGACGAAACATTTCGCTGCCCGCTGTTCACGTTGCCCGGCAGGCGTTCGGCCTTTTCGTTGCGGTACAGCACTTCGGGGTAATAGTCGTGGGCGTCCGACTGATCAAGATAGCCGTAGAAAAAACCGAAGCCCTGCTTGTTCGGGTGGCCAGTCGAACCGTTATGGCCCAGCGCCCACTTCCCGCAGCCGCCTGTCTTGTAGCCGGCCGTTTGCAGCAGCGATGTTACCGTGGTCGCGCCCTCGGGCAGCACGTACTTATCGTTGCCGGCGATGGCGGTGTGCCCAGTGTGATACCCGGTCAAGTAAACCAACCGCGAAGGGCGGCAAACGGTATGCCCGGCGTAATGATCGGTGAACCGCAAACCTTCAGCCGCCAGCCGGTCGATCCGCGGCGTCTGCACCACCTTCTGCCCGTAACAACCCAGATCGCCGTAGCCCAAATCGTCAGAGACGATGTAGATGATGTTGGGGCGCTGGGCCGCCGCGACCGATCCGCAGAAACACACCACCCACAGGCAAGTGGCAATGGCCCAACGAGTTCGGAAATCGAAATACAAACAATTCAACATGATCAAAGCCTCGCTCAATACGTGAGAAATGCCGCACTGATAGTAAAATATCCCGCTGGCCGGCCTGCAAGTGATTGGACCGGAATCGGCATCGCGGTAGGATTTCCTCGAACCTTCCCTCGGCAAGTTCGACCTCTATTTCAAAGGAACATTCACATGAGCGCGGAGAACCTGAAAGTCGACTCCTCGAAACTTTTGGAGGAAATGTATGGGGATGGCTATTTCCCCAATGCCCTGGTCGACAAAGTGCGGGATGTCATTCTTGATGCGTGCCGCGAGATCGAAGCCGAGCAACCGAAGACGGAAGCGGCGTTATACGAAATTACATGCCGCGCGACCGAGAAGATCAACGACCTACAAGAAGAATTCGAAGAGAACGAAAGCGAGATCGAAACCGTGGCCCGCGACGACATCTCGATGAGCTTCGCCTACGTCGCCAAGACATATGGATTCCCTGAAGCCGATCTGGAAGAACTGGTTGCCACCCGCGATTGGTAACCAGCCGGTCAGTTTAGTCGGGTGACATTTATGGTGAATGAACAATATGAACGGGTGGTGTGATGGGTAAGCGAGGCTTGGTCATGCAGTGGGCAATTGCTACTTCCGTAGCGATTTGCGCGTCGGGCTTGTTCTTCGGCGGGGCGGCAGCTCCTTTCCAATCGCCCATTGCGTTTGGGGAAGATCAGTGGCAAGCAACGCGAACCCTATCCGCCCCCGAAGCCCATCAAGCGGCGGCCGCTGATGACCAGCATCTTTATGCCATTACGAATCACCAGGTCGCCAAG
>CALBTA010000262.1 GCA_937967755.1 uncultured Planctomycetaceae bacterium
TCCGGTACGGGCGGTAAAATTCAGCAGCGGCCCGTCGGGATTCTTTTCACTCTTCAGCAGGCGGCGAAGTTTCAAGTCGGCAATGTGGGCGATGTCGCGCGAGGTACTCAGCGACGTGCCGGTGCGGGCGATGATGTTGACCTGGGCCGCTCCTTCATCAAACGGCGGCAGGAAATCTTTGCCCATCCACGTCACGGCCGCCAGCGATAGGATCACTGAGATGCCAACTCCGCCCAGGATGCCGGTAATGCCCAGCGGGTTCATGCTCAGGCGGACGACAGGAACGATCGCCCATTTCAGAAACCGCAAAACTGGGCCGTCGCCTTCGCGGTTGGTGTCGCGGGCTTTTGGCAGCAGATAGTACGACAACACGGGCGTGACGGTTAGTGAGACGAGCGTCGACGCGAGGATCGCCACGATGTAAGCGACGCCCAGCGGGCGGAACAGGCGGCCTTCCATTCCGCTAAGGGCGAACAACGGGGCGAACACGACGACCACCAACACGGTGCTGATGACAATCGCCCCGCGGACTTCGCGGCTGGCGTCGAATATAACGCGAACCGCCGATTGCGGACGCCCCGCGCGGGCGTTTTCCTTCAAGCGGCGAAGGATGTTCTCGACGTCGACGATGGCATCATCAACCAATTCGCCCAGCGCCACCGCGATGCCGCCGAGGGTCATCACGTTGATCGACATTTCGAACCACCAAAACACCAGCGACGTGACCAACACCGAAAGCGGAATCGCAGTGAGGGTGATGATGGTCGTGCGGTAATTCATCAAGAACACCAGCAGCACCAACACGACCAGCACCGAGCCGATCACCAACGCCTCAGTCACGTTGCCGATGCCGTAATCGATGAACTGCCGCTGTTGGTAAAGCGTCGGATCGACAACCACGTCGCTTGGCAGCGAGCCTTCCATTTTTTCCAGCGCGGCGATCACATCGGCTGTGACCTGACGGGTGTCGGCACCGGGTTGCTTCTGAATGTTCAGCACGACCGCGGGGCGCCCGTTGACGAAAGAGTCGCCCCGCTTGACGGTCGCGCCTTCACGAACATCGGCAACCTGTTGCAGCGTGACAGAACGGCCAGGCAGGCGTTTGACCACGACGCTTTTCAGTTGATCGATGCGGTTGATCCGCCCCAACCCGCGGACGAGGAACTCGCGCGACCCGCTATCGACGTACCCGCCGGTGACATTCAAGTTGCTGTCGCGCAAGGCCTGTTCAATCTGGGCGAGGGAGACCTCGTAATCGTGCAATTCATGCACGTTGACCAGCACCTGGTACTGCTTGCGGTCGCCCCCCATGGTGATCACTTGGGAAACGCCGTCGATGGTGCGTAGCTGCTGCCCGACGTTCCAATCCGCCAGCGTCCGCAATTCCATCGGGTCGGTATGTTGCGGATCGGTGGGGGGCGAATCGCTCCACATGCCGATCAACATGATCTGCCCCAGCAACGAACTGATCGGCGTCATCTGCGGCTTAATCCCATCGGGCAGATCGTCGCTGGCCGTTTCCAACCGCTCCTGCACAATCTGCCGGGCGATGTAGATGTCTGTTCCCCAATCGAATTCGACGTAGATTACCGACAGCCCAATGCCGGATGAACTGCGAACAGCGATCACATCCGTCGCCCCGTTTAAGGCGTTTTCCAGCGGAATCGTGACAAGCTGTTCAACCTCCTCGGGTGCCATGCCGTGGGCTTCGGTCAGCAGCGTCACCCGCGGGCGGGTCAGATCGGGCAGAACGTCAACCTGTAAGACCGACGTGGCGTAGCTGCCCACAGCGATGATGCCCAACGACACGCCCATGATGAGCAGCCGGTTGCGAAGGGCAAATCGTATGACGCTGTTGAGCATGCTGCTGTGACGGGGTGAGGGGGTGACAAGGTGAGTGGGTGATGGTTGGATGAGTGACGAATGTCGAACAAGGAATTTCGAATGACGAAGGGGCGAGGCAATCTTACAGTTCAGTACTCAATGTTCGAGGTTGAATCACCTTGTCACCCCCTCACCTTGTCACCTTGTCACCGCTAGTGTTCATGCCCATGCCCGGCGGTGTCACCGCCGGCTTGCGATTTTTGCTCTAAAAAAATCTGGTACGCGTTGTTCCAGGCGATCGCATCACCCGGCCGCAACTCGCCGTCGGGCGGGAAGAGGATGTACTCGGAATTCTGGAAGACGACCTCGACCGGTACGCGCTCAAGGTCCAGGAAGACATCGTCGTTATGCGGAACATGGTCGGCACCAGCGGCGTGGCTATGTCCGTGATTGCCGCCGGCAGATTTGTCGGCCACCACTTCACGAAACACGAACGCATTCGCCCCGTCGATCACGACCGCACTAGGCGGCAGATAGATCATGTTGCTGTACGGTTCGGTCGGCACTTCGATATGCACCCGCTGCCCCGGTTTGAACCGCCAGGTGCGGAAGCGGCGGCCGTCGCTGTCGGTCGTGTCGCGGACGACTTCATTGGTGATCGGGACATAGAAGCGGTAAGTCTGCGTCACGGTGTTGACGTGATTGTCGACATAGTGAATCCGCAAGCCTTCCAGCGTGTAGTCGTCGGCGTCGGGTCCGATCGACGCCCGAACGGTCCAGTCTGATTTTTGCCCCTCGCCGAGGCCGAGAACGTATTGCAACTCGTTTTCAAACACTTCGCCGCGAATGTAAAGCGACGTGTGATAGGCGACATGGCAGAGATCATCGCCACGCTCGACCGACTTGCCGGGAAAGACGGTCAACTCTTCCAGCGTGTATTCCCAATCGGCCCCCATCGTCGTGCTGCTCACCGGGCGGACCGCCTCATCGGCTGGGGCCTCGCCCGAGGTCGTTTCCGTATCTGGCAAGGCGGAGTGCTGATCCATCGGCATCCGCACGACCAACTGGCGGATCAGCTTGCGGCTCTCCTTGATTTCGCTGACTTGTTCCTCTGTCAAACCGCGAACTTCCAATTCTTGCTCGTACAACTCCTGCTTCAGTTCCAACTCATCCTTTTCGTATTGCAGTTCTAACTTCTTCCGCCCGAGGACCGTGCCGGCATCAGCCAACGGGCTGATCCGCTTCAACTCTGCTTCGACTGTGATCAGTCGGGCGATGGTATTCAGCAGGTTCAATTGCGCGGCCGCCAGCGGTTCATCAATCACTTGCAGCTTGAACAGTTCATCGCCCGGCCGAATTGCCTGACCGGGCAGCGCGTAAACCTCCGTCACCACGCCGTTGACCGGCGCGGCCAGCGCGTGATCGCTATGGCCCGGCTTTTCGACCACCTCGCCGGGAACCTGAATCGTGTGCTTCCCCTCACGCACTTTGGCGGTGTGGATGCGCAGGTTGAGATTCTTGTACGCCGACTCCGTCAGATGAACGTGGCCTTCGTGTTCGTCGTCATGGGCCGGGTGATCGTCTTCGCCCGTCGGGCCGGGGCGTTGAAGTCCCACAACCCAAGCCGGGTCAACCACCAACCCCAACACCCAACCGCCAGCTAGAAGCATGATCGCGGAGATAACAAAGGCGGCAGCGGTGGAGCGAGACATGGCGATTCGGCGCGTTGGACCTGAGAAACGACCGCGTGAAAGTATTGTACGCAGCAACCGCCGAGAGCAAACGCTGAAAAACGCTTGCTAACCGTCCATTGTCGCGGAAGTTGGCTCATCGCCGCTTGGAAGAGAGCCGAGATCAACGCCCGCTGTCTGGTTACCCTCTTGTCGGCCCTCCCGCGTAGGCGCGTTCGCTTTCTCCTGACGCTCTCGCGCATCCTCCGAAATTTTGCGGATGTCATTTCCAAACCGCTTGGCAATCGCACGCCGGATCGCATGCAGTTCTTCGATGACCGGATCAGTCGACTGCTTCTTCGTCATAGGATTCGAGTAGGTCTTGTGGTGTGCTACGAATCAATCTGCTCGATCCGCCGCAGGTGGCGGCCGCCGTCGAAATCGGTCGCCAGCCAGGTGTCGACAATCGCCAGCGCTGTCGCCTCGTCCATCATCCGTTGCCCGAGCGAGATCATGTTTGCGTTGTTGTGCTGGCGGGCCAACTTCGCCGATTCAATATTCCAGCACAACGCGCAGCGAATTCCGGCGATGCGGTTGGCGACGATCGCTTCGCCGTTACCAGAACCGCCTAGAACGATGCCGCGTTCGAACTTGTTGCTGGCCACGGCCTGCGCGACGGGGCGGATGAACTGGGGGTAATCGACCGACTCGTCGCTATCGGTCCCAAAGTCTTCCACCTGATGGCCAGCCGCCAGCAGGTGCGCCTTGATCGATTCTTTGTATTGGTAGCCGGCGTGATCCGATCCGATGGCGATGTTCATGGCGGTGAAGAACTCTGAAAGCGATTCAGCAAGGTAAGGCTGGACAACTCACCTACGATTGTTGCCCGATGGGTGTGATCCTAACAGACCGCCAAATGGTTTTTTAAGATGCCTATTCGTCAAGTAACTCCTTTTTCTTCATGATCGAGGTAGTCGAACTCATCTGTTCTACGTCACGCACTGCCAGACCAGCACCGGCCAGGGGGTCAGCAGGCAGAAATCGGCGAGAGCTCGCACCGAGTCGGACGAGAATCGCTTCGCGTTCAAATGCAGTATCAGAAGCAGGAAAAAAGCCACGGCGATCTCGGCGAAGAAGATGACTGTCGGCCCCAACATTGAAATCTTCAACGCCAGAACAAGCAGAAGAGTTCCAGTGTAGACGAGATGTGTATCGATCCCCCGCCACCATTGTGAGGCTGCTCCCGGGTCGATGGTGCGATCGACCTCGCGGTCTCGGGCGGCGATGACGAGACAGTTATACGCGACGACCAATGCGAC
>CALBTA010000263.1 GCA_937967755.1 uncultured Planctomycetaceae bacterium
GCTGCCCGGATTGGCTATGACGTGGTCGGCTTTCTCAAAGGGTACGAAGGTCTGGTCGATCCGGTCAGCTATATCCCGCTGAGCTACAAGAACACCGCGGGCATTTTGAACCAGGGCGGCACGATTCTGGGTTCGACCAACAAAGGCCGGTTCGCCGCAACGGTTGGCGTTTCTGATCGGCAAGAGTTGGACGCCGAACTGCTCGCCGGCGTGCAAACGACTTATGAACAACTCAACCTGAGCGGCTTGATTTGCATCGGCGGCGATGGCTCGCTGGCGGTGGCGCAGCAGTTTCACGAATATGGCTTGCCGGTGGTCGGTGTGCCGAAGACGATTGACAACGACCTGAGCGCCACCGAATTCACGTTCGGGTTTGACAGCGCCGTGTCGATTGCGACCGATGCCCTGGATCGCTTGCACACAACGGCTTGCAGCCATGAACGTGTGATGGTGCTGGAACTGATGGGCCGCCACGCCGGTTGGATCGCCTTGCACGCTGGCATCGCCGGCGGCGGCGATGTGATTCTGCTGCCGGAGATTCCCTGGTCGTTGGAGCATCTGTGCGATGCGATTTTGGAACGTGAACGGAACGGCAAAAAGTTTACGCTGGTCGTCGTCGCCGAAGGGGCTCATCTGCCCGATGGCGGAACGGTCGAGCAGGAACGCCGTCAAGAGAATCGGCAAACGCGATTGGGCGGAATCGGAAATGTCGTCGCTTATGAAATTGAGCAACGCCTGCGGCGGGAAACAAGGACGGTCGTTCTTGGCCATCTGCAACGAGGCGGCCCGCCGACGACATTCGACCGCGTGCTGGCGACGCAGTTCGGGGCACACGCCGTGCGCTGCGTTGTCGAGGGGCGCTTCGGCGAGATGGTCTGCTACCACCCGCCGCACATCAACAGCGTGCCGATCATCGACGCGGTCAACGAACTTTCCACGGTCGACCCGCAAGGCAGCGCCGTGCTGGCCGCCCGGGCCTTGGGCATCAGCTTCGGCGACCAGCCCGCCAACGCTAGCCCCTTCGCAACGGCCGAAAGCGACGCCCACGGCATTCCCAGAGCACGGGGAGCGGACGTGCTTTCCGCAACGGAAGTCGAGGCGTTGATGGGCGAATTGGAAACGGAAGAGATGGTCGGCGTTTAGCTCGCGGCCAACGGCGGGTTCGTTGCGATGTGATCGGCGGGCAGCTATGATGCATGGCTCTTAAGCCTTCCTTGTTGACGCCCACTGCCTCAGGAGCCCGCCATGCGTCTGTCCCGTCTCGTGATGTTCTTGGCCGCCGCCGCTTGTCTCACTTCTTCGTTGTCGGCGGAGAGCAAGACGCTGCATCTGGAAGTTGGGCCGGCTAAGGCGGACCGCACGAACGTACCGGTCAAGGTGGTCGTCTCCCTGCCTCAGCAGTTGGACAACGTGAAGACTGCCCAGTTGACAATTGGCAACGAAAAAGTTTGGGGGCAGTTGACGGGCCTTTCACTGCTTCACAATGAGGGCGAAGCCGCGAGCGGCGAGACGCTGCGCGAGCTGCACTTTGTGCTTCCGGAGGCGAAGGCGGGTGCGGTTGTCAATGTCGAAGCAACCGTCGCGACTGATGGTCCCAAACCAGCAGAGGTCTTCGCTTGGAGCAAGGAAGAAGATACACACATCGACCTGACCTTCGCCGGCAAGCCGGTCGCCCGCTATATGAAAGAGGCATACGACGACTCAACGCCTGAGAACCGCGAGCGGACCTACAAGGTGTATCACCATGTGTTCGACCCGAACGGCAAGTCGCTGCTGACCAAGGGAGCCGGCGGACGCTATCCGCACCACCGCGGTATTTATTACGGGTTCAGCAAGACCAGCTATGGCGACAAGCTGCAGAAGAAGGCCGACATTTGGCACTGCCGAGGGGGCGTTCACCAGTTGCAGCAAGGTGTGACCGATAGCGCCGCCGGACCCGTGCTGGGCCGCCACCGGCTGGCCATCGCCTGGATGGGAAATGACAAGCAGATGTTTGCCAAGGAGCACCGCGAGCTGACGTTTTACTATGCCCCAGGCGGGCTGCTGGTGGAGTTCGCGTCGAAATTGGAAGCGGTCGACGGCAAGCTGAAACTCGACGGCGATCCGCAGCACGCGGGGTTTCAATTCGGTGCTGCGAACGCAGTGAATGACAAGAATGCCAGCAAGACTTACTACGTTCGTCCTGATGGTGTTGATAAGCCCGGCAGTTACAAACAGGGCCAGCACCAACCGTGGAACGCGATGAGCTTCGTGTTGGGAGAGCAGCGCTATACCACGTGCTACCTCGACCACCCAGAGAACCCCAAGCCTGCCCACTACAGCGAACGGAACTACGGGCGCTTCGGTTCGTACTTTGTCGCCGAGACCGAAGGGGAAAAGACCATCGACGTCAACTATCGCCTGTGGATTCAGCCTGGCGAAATGGACGTGGCGGGCGTTTCCGCGCATGCCAAGAATTTTGTCGAACCGCTGAAGGTGACGGTCAAGTAAGGTTTGCTGGTTGGCAATCCAACAACTTGGAAAGTAGATCGGGCACTTCTGCTAACGGTTCGTTGACAACGCTGCGCGGCGACCTCTAAAATCGAGCGATAGTCCTCTTTCGCTCCGCAAAAGACAGCTTTTCGCGGAGCGAAAAGCGACTGTCCTTCTCCCTGTAGATTCTTGCGTGATTCGTTCCAAGGAGTACTCATGTCTCAAGGCGGCCAGATTGATACGGTGATGGAAGAGAAGCGGCTTTTCCCGCCGAGCGCGGAGTTTTCGGCCGACGCCCGCATCAAGTCGATGGAAGAGTACCAGCAGCTTTGGGACGAAGCGAACGACAACAACGAGGCGTTCTGGGACAAGCTCGCTCAAGAGGAGTTGCACTGGTTCGAAACTTACAGCCAGGTTTTGCAGTGGGACGAGCCTTTCGCTAAATGGTTTGTCGGCGGCAAGACCAACGTGGCGTACAACTGCTTGGACCGGCACCTAGATACGCCCGTCGCCAACAAGGCGGCCATTTTGTGGGAAGGCGAACCGGGTGATCAGCGGACGCTGACGTACCAGCAATTGCATCACGAAGTCTGCAAGTTCGCCAATGTTTTGACCGATCTCGGCGTGGCGCAAGGCGATGTCGTTTCGATCTACATGCCAATGACACCCGAGTTGGCGATCGCGATGCTCGCCTGTGCCCGCGTCGGCGCAGTGCACTCGGTCATCTTCGCGGGCTTCTCGGCCGAAGCGATCGCCGACCGCAACAGAGATGCGAAAGCGAAGATTCAACTAACCGCCGATGCCGGCTGGCGGCGCGGAAAGCAACTGCCGTTGAAAGCAACCGTGGATGAGGCGCTCGAGAAAAGTGAGACCGTCGAGAAGTGCATCGTCCTGCGCCGAACGGGCGCGGATGTGCAGATGCAGGCGGGGCGAGACTTCTGGTGGGATGAACTGATGGAAGCTGCCAGCGCCGAATTCCCAGCACCGGCCATCGATAGCGAGAACCCGCTGTTCATCCTCTATACCTCCGGCAGCACGGGCAAGCCGAAGGGGATCATGCATACCACCGCGGGCTATAACCTGTGGGCGAAGAAGACTTTCGAGTGGGTCTTCGATCACCGCGACGACGATGTGTTTTGGTGCACGGCCGATTGCGGTTGGATTACCGGGCACAGCTATGTGGTCTACGGGCCGTTGTCGGCCGGCGCGTCGGTATTGATGTACGAGGGCGCGCCGAACTGGCCGGATGAATCGCGGTTCTGGGAAATCGTGGAGAAGTACCGCGTCACGATTTTTTACACCGCCCCCACAGCGATACGGGCGTTCATCAAGTGGGGTGACGAACATGTGAAGAAGCACGATCTTTCCAGCCTGCGGTTGCTCGGCACCGTTGGCGAAGGGATCAACCCCGAAGCCTGGATGTGGTACTACCAGGTGATCGGCGGCGAGCGTTGCCCGATTGTCGACACCTGGTGGCAAACCGAGACGGGTGGAATCATGATGAGCCCGCTGCCGGGTGCGATTGCCACCAAGCCGGGAAGCTGCACCAAACCATTGCCTGGTGTCGTACCGGCGATTCGTGATGAAGAGAACAACGACGTCGCGGCGAATCATGGCGGCATGCTGGTCATGACCAAGCCTTGGCCCGGGATGCTGCGTGGCATTTGGGGAGACGAAGCCCGCTACCGAGAGCAGTATTGGAGCACCGTTCCCAACTGTTACCTCGCCGGCGACAACGCCCGGTGCGACGACGACGGTTACTATTGGATCATGGGGCGGATTGACGACGTGATTAACGTTAGCGGCCACCGGCTTAGTACGATCGAGGTCGAAAGCGCGTTGGTCAGCCACCCTCAAGTCGCCGAAGCGGCTGCCATCGGGCGGAAGGACGAGATCAAAGGGCAGGCGATCGCAGTGTTCGTTACCGTGAAGACGGAAAACCCGAGCGACGAGTTGCGCGACGAATTGAAGGCCCACGTCCGCAAGGAAATCGGAGCGCTGGCTGTGCCAGACGATGTGCGGTTTACCGCCGCGCTGCCCAAAACACGCAGCGGAAAAATCATGCGCCGCCTGCTCCGCGACATCGCCGAAGGGCAAGAACAAGTCGGCGACACGACCACGCTGGAAGATTACAGCGTACTGGCGAAGCTGCGCGAGCAAGATGAATAGCCCGCCCATCTTGCGGACATCCGCGGCCACCGTCGCATATAATGAAAGGTATTGAGGTAGCTTTCGCTCCGTCATCCAAACCGTCAAGCCGCCATCACGCTCATGGCTCCACGTACAAGAACCTGGTTGGCGTGCATTGTCTTCGCGGCGTTGATTTTTTCGTTCGATGTCAACCTTCCCCTGGGAGTCGCGGCCGGGGCGTTTTACGTCATCATCGTTCTGTTCACGGTTCGCCTGACCAACCGTTGGGATACACCGCTGGTGGCAGGGCTTTGCACGCTGTTGATGGCGATCGGAGCGTGGTTTTCGCCGCCGGGCACTGCGTTGATGTACGCAATCGTCAATCGCTGCGTCTCGCTGATCGCCGTTTGGGCCACAGCGTACGCAATCATCCGCTTTCGAGATTCGCAAGCCGAGCTGGCGGCGCTCAACAGCGAGTTGGAAGCACGCGTGGAGGAGCGCAGTGCCGACGCTCAGCAGCGGGCAGAAACGCTAAGTCAGGTCAACGCATCGCTCGAGCGGGAAGTCAAACAGCGGGAACAAGCGGAGATTCAAGCGCGCGACTCACAGGCGGTCTATGCTTCGCTCGTCGAGGATCTTCCGATTCCGATCATCCGCAAAGATGCCGAGGGCCGATTTCTGTTTGCCAACCAGGCGTTTTGTAGTTGGGTCGGGCACGAACTTTCTGAAATCAGCGGCAAGACCGATGCCGATTTCGCTCCGCCAGCGCTCGCTGAAAAGTACCGTCAAGACGACCTTTCCGTGATCAAAACCGGCGAGTTGTTTCTGGACATCGAAAAAAACGAGCACGGCGGCAAGGTCAACTGGGTACACGTCATCAAAACACCCGCCCGCGACGGCGATGGAAAGATTAATGGCACCCAAGCGATCTTTTGGGACGTCACCGCCAAGCGAATTGCAGAAGACCGCTTGCGGGAGTCGGAAGATCTCTACCATTCGCTCGTTGATACGCTCCCGCTATGCCTGTTGCGCAAGGACGTTGAAGGCAAGTACACGTTCGTGAACAAGCGCTGGTGCGAGTACTTCAACGTGCAAGCCGAAGACCTTCTGGGCAAGACCGATTTCGATCTATTCCCGCCGGAAATCGCGAAGGTCTACCGCGACGGGGACGCGGAGGTAATGAACTCAGGTGACGTGTATGAAGACGTGGAACTGATCACATTGCCCGACGGGCGGGAGCGGAGCATCGACGTGGTCAAAGCTCCGGTGCGCGACTCGGAAGGCGCAATTACCGGCGTGCAGATCATTCTGCGTGATGTGACGGAGGAATTGGAACTCGAAGCGCAGCTCAAACAGAGTGAACAGCGCTTGCAAGCCGTTTTGGAAAACACCTCGGCGGTTGTTTACATCAAAGACGCCGAAGGCAGGTACTTGCTGATCAACCGCGAGTACGAGGCGCTGTTCGGCGTCGACAACGAAGAAGTACGCGGGAAGACTGACTATGACCTGTTTCCGCGCGAATTCGCCGACGCGTTCCGCAAGGTCGATCAACAAGTACTCCAGCGCGGCCAGACGATTGAAATTGAAGAAGTTGCCCCTCAGCCCGACGGTTTACATACCTACGTTTCCAGCAAGTTCCCCCTCAAGGACGAGACCGGCGCGGTCTACGCAATTGCCGGAATCAGCACCGATATCACCGCGATCAAACGCACCGAAAGTCAACTGCGCGAAAGTCAACAACGCTTGAACCTGGCCCTCACCTCGGCGGAGATCGGCGCTTGGAGCTGGGACGTCTATAAAGGTGAAGCGGTGTGGGACGACCGAATGCACGATATTTTCGGAATGCCGCGCGGATCTTTCGCCGGAACCAGCGAAGCGTTTTTCGATTGCCTCCACCCTGAAGACTTGGAGCGCGTGCGCCAAGCAGTACAAAGCTCAATCGATCAGAAAGAGATCGATTTGGATGTCGATTTCCGCATCGTTTGGCCCGATGGCACAGTCCGGCACATCACTTCGCGCGGCGCGGCCGTACGCGGCGAAGACAAACGGCCGGCGCGGGTCGCGGGCGTGTGCTTGGATATAACCGAACGTAAACATGCAGAACAGCAACTGAAGGAGTACGCTTCTCGTCTGGAAGCGACCAACCGTGAATTGGAAGAGTTCGCCTACATCATTTCACACGATCTGCAAGAACCGTTGCGCACGTTGCAATTCTTTAGCGACTCGCTGCAAGTCAACTTGAAAGACCAGCTCGACGAGCAATCTCGCGCCGATCTGCAGTTCATTACCGACGCGGCGCAGCGCATGCAGCAACTGGTGCGAGACCTGCTCGCCCTCTCGCGAACCGGGCGGGCGGAGATGAAGAAGGACCGCGTACCACTGCAAGCGTGCCTCGACGACGCTATGAGCGCACTTTCCAACCGCGTTCGGGAAACAGGTGCCACCGTCGATATCGGCGATTTGCCCGAAGTGCGGGGAGATCGTGTGATGTTGACGCAAGTGTTTCAGAATCTCATCGGGAACGCTTTCAAGTTCGTTCCGGAATCGACTTCGCCGCACGTTTCTGTTACCGCACATTCGCGCGACGGCATGTGCGAAGTGTGCGTGGCCGACAACGGCATCGGCATCAAACCGGAGTATGCCAAAAAAATCTTCGCCCCTTTCCAACGCTTGCATGCTTCGGCAGAATATGAAGGGACTGGGATTGGTTTGGCAATTTGCCGGAAAGTGGTCCGCCGGCACGGCGGGCGAATCTGGGTCGATCCCTCTGGCGAAGCGGGGGCGAAGTTTTGCTTTGCCCTACCGCTGGCCGGGAAGAGCGCGCCGCCAGCCTCCCAACTTTCGACTGAATCCGTTTAGCGTCAGCCACGCTGTTCATTGCTGATCATGGAATCCCCCCCCACCATCTTGCTCATTGAAGACAACCCAGCCGACCAGGAGATGACCCGCCGTGCGCTGAAGCATGCTAACAGTGCGATCGAACTGGAAATCGTCGACGACGGAGAGCAAGCGATCGATTACTTGCTACGGCGCGACGTCTACGCCGACTTGCCGGTTGCTTCGCCCAGTTTGGTTCTTCTTGACCTGAACCTTCCAAAGCTGTCGGGCAAGGATGTGATCCGTGAGGTCCGTAAGACCGGTGCCCTCGCCCACCTACCGCTCATCGTCATGAGCACATCACACGCGGAAGAAGATGTGCTGGAAAGCTACCAACTGGGTTGCAATTCGTACCTGATCAAACCCAACCGTTTCGACTCGTTCGTCGCCACGATGGAGTTGGTTATTCGATACTGGCTCGAAGGGGTTTGCCTGCCGAAGCCGAAGTAGAGTCGCTCGAAATTGCGCAGTCGGACCGCGGTGTGGAGAATCGCGCACTTGCAAACCGAGAACGCGGGGTGCCTCCAGTGCGATGAAACAGTCATGCCTCGTGGGAGGCGAACTTCTCGGCTCGAACGTCGCAGCGCTGCGCCGCCGCCTCCAGACGGTCGGCTTGATGGCGGGCTTCAGCAGTAAGGCGTTGTAGTATGGCGATCTTGGTGTCTAGTTCGCCCTTCAACTCGCGGGCCGTTTCGTGCATTTCCACTTGCCAGCGGAGGATTTCCGGTGGGGCGTCCATCAGCGGTTGTTGGGCTTTGGATGCGGCGATCACGTCGCGGCGCGGATCACGGCGCGCAGAATTCCGCTTGCGGTAGTACCGGTTCCACCGCCGCATGAGGATGACCGTCATCATGCCCACGCCCATCAGCAGCAAGAGCGACGATTTGTTTTCAAACAGGAATTCCATCCGTGGTCTCCCTCAGGTCCATGCTACGACTTGGCCGCTTCGATTGCCGCTTGCCTAACATCCTCCAGTGCAACTGCGTATTTTTCCGCCGCGCACTTACACGATTCGTATTCCGGCGAAAAGCGCCGCGAGCCGTCGGGCAGCGTCGCGATCTTGCCTTCGATCTGTCCCCAATCGGTTTTTACCGTGTGTGCTTCGCGCGGCAGCGAGCGCCGCAAGACAGCCGTTCGCCGAACGCCGAGGGTGGTCGTTTCGCGAAACAGGATTGTTTCAAGACTCTCTACGTCGGCTTGTTGGCACAGCGCGCTCAGCACGACTGCCGGCCGGGCTTTTTTCATGCCGATCGCCGTGGTGTACGCATCCAGGGCACCCGCGTTAAGCAGTTGCGTCAGGCAATGACCGATCTGCTCGCCCGTCGCGTCGTCGAGGTTCGTTTCCAACAGCACTAGTTGTTCCAGCGCCGGTACTTCGCTCGATTGGCCGATTAGAATCCGCAGCAGATTCGGCTGTTCTTCCAAATCGCGCTGGCCGCTGCCCAGCCCGATGTGTTCGATCGTCATTGCCGGTGGCGGCCCGAAGTTCTCAACCAGCGTGGCGACAATCGCCGCGCCGGTGGGCGTGGTGAGTTCGGCTTCGACTTGCGACGCCGCCAGCGGCGAACCCTTTAACAGTTCAGCGGTCGCCGGCGCGGGAATGCTGCAACGGCCGTGGGCGATATCGACAAAGCCGTGCCCCGTGGGAACTGGCGAGCATTCGACGCGCTGGATCCCCAGCAAATCGAACGCCACCGCGCACCCTACGATGTCGGCGATCGAATCAACCGCGCCGACTTCGTGAAAGTGAACTTTTTGCAACGACGTGCCATGCACCTTCGCTTCCGCCTCTCCCAACTTGGTAAAAATACGTTTGGCAAGGTCTTGCTGATTTTTCGTCAGCCCGCTGCCATCGATCATCTCTGTGATGTGGTGTAGGTGCCGGTGCGCGTGTTCCGGTTCATGCTGAACGGTCAATTGCTTCGCACGGAAACCCTTCTTCTTTACCTCTTTTATTTCCAGCGTGCAGCTTGGCAAACCGAGCGATTCAATGGCCGCTTGGATCTTCTGCAGCGGCGCACCGGCATCGATCAGTGCGCCGAGGGTCATGTCGCCGCTGATGCCGCTGGCACAGTCGAGATAAGCGATCTTCATACGCTTTTTCCTAGGAATTCCGGGGAAGTGTAGTAGCAATGTCCGTTGCTGAGAAAGTGCAATATATCAGCCGGATCCGGGGGCCAACGGCTCGGGAAGTGATGGTCGGAACATCGCGGTCCGTTGGCCTCCGGCTAGCGTGAAAGGAATGCTTCTCTTGCCGCGGATGCGCGATGCAATCTATGATTCTAGGGAAGTTCGGATTTTCACGAGATATTGCCATGCTATCAATGCGTTGCCAGCCAACGGTCGTTCCGCCCGCCCTGCTGCTGTTAGCGGCCTGTTCGTCCGTATTGGCGGAGCAGACCGTGAACAGCCACCACGATGAACAAGCTGCGCACACGCGGCAGTTGATTCGGAAACTGGGTCACGAAAGCTACGCCACGCGTGAGAAGGCACAGGCGGAACTTTCCCGCATGGGGTTGGCGGCGTTTGATGCGCTGCTGGAGGCGCAGGACGACGACGACATCGAAGTCGCCATGCGGGCGACGTACCTGGTTCGCGGCATGAAAATTGGTTGGGTGCGCGAAGACGACCCGCCGGAGGTGAAGGCGATTCTGCGAGGCTACGAAGCGGCCGGTGTCGAGCACCGCCGAAGCATCCTTGATCGACTGGCCTTGGAAGATGCCTACGTCGGCACCGAAGCCCTGTGCCGCCTGGCCCGCTTCGAAACGAACGAAGTGCTTTCCAAAAAGGCCGCGCTGCTGGTCATGCTGCAGGAGATTCCCGCCGAAGATCAAGCCAAGGCCGAATACGGCGATTCGATTCGCCGGTCGATCGGGGCGAGCGACCGTAGCGGTGCCAGTTGGCTTCGCACCTACCTGGCGATCATCGATGGTAAAGCGGATGCCCTGGACGCTTTGGACGACCTGACCCGCGATGAGCAAGAACTGTTCGGCGTCAGTCCGGATCAATCTTCTCAAGCCATCTTGGGCGACCTATTGTTGTGGCAAGCCGGCATGCTCAGGCAGAACGGTCGCCGGCAGCAGGCGTTCGACGTCATCGTTCGCCGGCTCGATCTGCTAGACGATGGCCGTGTTGAGGTGATGGAAACGCTCGATTGGTTGATCGAGCGCCAAGCCTGGACTCTGGTTGACGAGGTGAGCAAACGTTTCGCTACGCGGTTCGACGGCGATGGCGAATTTCTTTACCGCCTGGCCGAGGCCCGCATGAAGCAAGGCCGCGTGGAGGTAGCGGAGACGCTGGCCAAGCGGGCGTTCGATTTGAAGGAAGATGATACGGCCGAACACCAGCGTCTGGGCGTCGTGCTGCAGTCGCGCGGAATGTTCCAGTGGGCTGATCGCGAATTTCGCCACGCGATGGAGAAGAGCCCGCCCGGAACGGTCGCTCACATCGAGTCGCACATCTACCTATCTGAGATGCTGCACGATCAACAGGAAGAGATGGCCGCGGCCACCGTGTTACAAGAATTGGTCGACCAGGCGGAAGAAGACGACACTGTGAAGCAGCAAATTTCCCGCCGCCGCGGCAGCATATCGCCTGTGCTTTCGCGGATGCACTTGTTCTACGCGGAACACTACCGCTTGAACGGTGAACTGAAAAAGCAGATCGAACATTTGACCAGTGCCGTCGAGGCGGACCCCACAGATGCCGACGTATTGATCGCCCTTTACCGCGCGGAGGGGGCCGACGAGGCGCTCCAGAAACGGACTCGGCTGCTGATTCGCTCGGCCGCGGCGACGTTTCACAAACAAGTGGAAATGTTCAGCCAGCAAGTCGAGCAGGCCCACGATGAAGAGTTTCGGCAGTGGGCGGCACTGCGTTTGGCGACGCTCTACAACCAATACGCCTGGCTGATCGGCAACACGGAAGGGGATTACGATACCGCACTGCGGTACAGCCACCGCAGCTTGGAACTGCGGCCGGGGTCAGCGGGTTACCTCGACACGCTGGGGCGTTGTTACTACGCCAAAGGTGATTACGCT
>CALBTA010000264.1 GCA_937967755.1 uncultured Planctomycetaceae bacterium
GTTTTTCTGATCAACCTTCCTCTGAAACAGCACTTCTCCGTGCAACGGTCCCTGCGCGAGCCGATGCGAATCGACGACCGCAAATGCCCGCCCTGCCCCGCGGACCAGGTAATGCACCGGGCCATCTTCGACCGTAAAGGTCGGCGTGCCGATCGACTGCCCGGCACGCTGCCATTGCCCAGGGCGTCCCTGGTCGTTCATCGCGCCGGGCGCGAGTTTGAGATCCTTAAAGGCCAAATCCCGGCGGGCGGCACCGTGTGAAGCAAAGCCTGCTAACGGATGCTCCGCATTGGCAGTTAGAATCGGTTCGCCAACGCGCGTTGGCCCGATGCTAAACGCACTGCCGGCGGCCATCCATTCTTCCGGCGAGAGCGTGGTGAAAGCGATGATCACTTCGGCTTCTTCGTTACCGCGTTCGCTATATTTCTTGGCCCGCTCCTGTAACTCACGCAGCGCCGCCGCGGCATGCTGCTGCAGATGCGTTTCACCCTGATTGCTGTCAAACGCCAGCCGCGCCCAAAGGTGCAGCGGATCGTTAGTGTTCTCTTTGGCAGCGGCCAACTGTTCGATCCAAGCCGTCAGAATTTCTGCATCGAGTTGATGCTGCTGCGCGATCGCTGCCACATGTGCCTGCGGTAATTGGAATATAGGCGCCGCGCTGGCCACAACGTTCGTCGCGTCGTCCGTAAAGACGATGTGATCAACATTCACGTGCCCCCATCCGCCGGTGTGTGCGTCGACGATTTCAATGTGCGCCTGTTGGCCAACAAGATCCGTGACGTCCCATGCCAGCGGTTCCAAACGCTCGTTGTCTTTCCCGGTGGCAGTGCGAACGACCTTATCGCCAACCAGCAAATTGACGCACGTTTGCCCCTGGTGCGAACCACCGCCAATGAGCATCGTGACAAAGCGATGGGTGATTTTGAAAGCGGGCGAAACGGCCCTGCCTTGCGAGCCGTCGCCGCCGATGTAGGTGTTGATATAGAACTTGCCTTGCCAACCGCTGACCTCCTGTTGACGCGGCAGCGTTCCGGTCACCGGCTTCTTACCAAAGGCTGGCCCTTCAATCTTCCAATCCGCATAGGTCCCATCTTCGAAGTCCGCAAAGACAATCGCTTCCGCATTGTCCGCCGCTTGCGGCTTCGCCCGATCCGCACTCACCGGCGTGCTGATCGCCTCACGCCCCGCCAGCAGATACTTGTCAGCTTTCTCAACGACAGGGCGTTGTGCTTGGGCCGTCAGCGCGGCGATCTCCTTTCCCGAAGACTTCCGCAACGCGTCCAACTTCTGGGCAATCTGCCGATTGTGATCCAGCGTCTCAAACCGGGCGAGCCGATACGCCGAACTTTGCACGTAACCTGCCAACGCGTAGTAGTCGCGCTGGCTGATCGCATCGAACTTGTGATCGTGGCAGCGGGCGCAGGCGATGGTCATGCCCAGAAACGTTTTTCCAAAGACATCGATCTGATTATCGAGGCGATCGCATTCATCTTTGCGCGTATCCACCGGCGAATGCACCCACTCGCCCAAATGCCAGAAGCCGGTGCCGATGATCGATTCATTGAATCCTTCATCGGGATGGCGTCGCGGCTGGTCGAGCAAGTCGCCCGCCACATGTTCGGTGACGAATTGATCGTACGGCACATCGGAATTGAACGCCCGAATGACGTAGTCGCGGTACTCCCACGCGTTGGGCGCGTTGTAGTCAAATTCGTGGCCGCGCGACTCGGCGTAGCGCATCAAGTCCAGCCAGTGCCGTCCCCAACGCTCGCCGAAGTGGGGCGAAGCGAGAAGCTCATCGACGAGTTGGGCGAGTGCGTCCTGGTTGACTGACGCTTCTGCGTCAGGCGTATCGGATTGCGAAGTCGAATCAGCTTCGCGCGCTCCCCGCTGGGTCGCGGTTAAACGATCTGTCCAAAGGGAAACCTCCTCCGGTGTCGGCGGCAGGCCGATCAAGTCGAAGTACAACCGTCGAATCAGCGTTCGCGCTTCTGCGGGCCCATTCGGCTTCAGGCCTTCCTTCTCCAACCGGGCAAGAATGAAATGGTCCAGCGGGTCGAGCGGCCAGTCCTGGTTTTTCACTTCCGGAAGCTGGGGATCGCGAATCGGCTGCCACGCCCAGTGGCTTTGCTTGCGTGCCGCCAGATCGAACTTCTCACGCGGGTCGGGACCGGACGAGGAACTTTCCGGCCACGGGGCGCCCATGGCCACCCACTTCTTCAATAAGGCGATCTCTGCATCGGGCACCTTCCCCTTGGGGGGCATTTCATAGTCGCCTGCGTAGGTGATCGCATCGATCAGCAGGCTCTCGTCCGGCTTACCGGGTTCAATCGCCGGACCCGTGTCACCCCCTTCCAACAGCGACTTGTGGCCGTTCATCAACAGGCCGCCCTCAAGCCGCTTCGCGTCGGGTCCATGGCATTCAAAGCAGCGCTTTACTAGCAGCGGCCGAACTTCCTTCTCAAAGAACTCAATCGCCTGCGGGTCATCAGCCGCGTGCGCCTGACCGCAGACGAATGCCAACGCCAAACAAACGACGAGTTGCGTCACAAGCGTGTGTGAATTTTGCAGCATGGGTCGGGGAGCGGTAAAAACGGCGGCAAAGTGAACTGCACGAAGCAGTGAGGTGGGTAACGTAAGTATAACTGCCGACTGTGCTTAGGGGCAAATGCTTTGCCTGCGAGTACCGCCGCCGCGACCCCCGGCGGTGGCGTCGTTCCCCATGGGCGAACGGCTGATTCAAGCCGCAAACGGCGACCGAACCAGATCATCGCTTTCAGAAGCGAAGAGCCTATCCGACAACCTCGGCTGTAGCACGGATTTCCTAATCCGTCCGGGGTTTTCGGATAGGCTGTTATTCTCGCGTTCGGTCACGCGCTCGCCGCGATGCAGCGTC
>CALBTA010000265.1 GCA_937967755.1 uncultured Planctomycetaceae bacterium
GATGTGGAAGTTGAAAGACCGCATCGACAGCCGCTTCATGGACAAGTACCAAGACTATCGCCCGATGGAAGTGGGTGCGGCGGAAGTGGACGAAGACGACGCGGCGGCGATGCGTTGTACCGGTTGCGGCGGCAAGGTGGCCGGCAGTGTGTTGTCGCGCGTGCTCGCCCGGTTGGATGTGCCGCCGAGCGAGCATGTGTTGATCGGCCTCGATCAGCCGGATGATGCGGCGATCATGCAATCGCCGGGCGGGCGGCCGATCACGTTAACCGTCGATTTCTTCGCCGCGCCGTTGGACGATCCTTACCTGACGGGGCGGATTGCTGTTCTGAATTCGGCGAGCGACGTCTTTGCAGTCGGAGCACAGCCACTCGCTGCGCTGGCGATAATCACCATTCCCGTCGGCAAGCCGGCCGCACAAGAAGAGTTGATGTTTCAACTGATGGCCGGCAGCTTGGAAGAACTTCGCAAGATGGGGGCGACGTTGATCGGCGGGCACACGATTGAAGGTCCGCAAATGAGCATCGGCTTCACCATCATCGCCGACCAGGGCGACAAGCCGCCGCAAACGAAGGGGCGGTTGCGAACGGGCGATCGGCTAATTCTGACTAAACCGCTGGGAAGCGGCATTTTGCTGGCGGCCAACATGCGCGCCGAATGCCGGGCCGAGTGGATGGATAAGCTGCTTCCTGTGATGCTGGCTTCCAATCAATCGCCTGCGAGTTTGATTGACGAGTTTGAGATCGCTGGCGTTACCGATGTCACCGGTTTCGGTCTGGCGGGGCACTTGTTGGAAATGTTACGGGCTTCAGGGGCCAAGGCCCGATTGCGGCTGTGCGACATTCCGTTGTTGTCAGGCGTAAACGAACTGATCGAAGCAGGTGTGGAGAGCACGCTCGCCCCGGCCAACCGCGCGGCGGAGAGCGAGATGCAAGTTGCCAGTCAACAAACCCATTCGGCTGCCTACCAGGTGCTGTTCGATCCGCAAACTTCTGGCGGGTTGCTTCTAGGCGTGTCGCCCGAACGCGTCGAGGCGTTACGCAGCCGGCTGAACGAACTGGGAGTGTTCTCCGCCGAAATTGGTGAAGTCGTCGACAACGCCGGCGCGACGATTGTGATAGATTGACGCCTGATTGGGTACGACGGTCTTTCGAGGCCGTCGAACAAACCGCGCCCAAATTCGACGGCCTTGGAAGACCGTCGTAGCTCCGCATGCTTGAACTACGCAACGTCTCAAAAACCTACGGCGACACCGCCGCATTGCAGCCGACCGATTTGGTCGTACAGCCGGGGCAAACAACCGCGCTGATCGGGCCGAGCGGTTGCGGCAAGTCGACGTTGATGCGGTGCATGGTCGGGCTGATTACGCCAACAACCGGCAAAGTGCTGTTTGACAAGCAAGCGATCACTCCGCAAAATGCTCGCCGGCTTCGCCACCGGATGGGTTACCTGATACAAGAGGGCGGGGTGTTTCCTCATCTGACCGCGGAACAAAACGCCACCATCATGGCCCGGCATTTGCAATGGGATGCCGCCAAGATGCGCGATCGGCTAGAAGAGTTGGCGGCGCTGGTCGACCTGCCGCTCGACTGGCTCGATCGCTTTCCGGCGCAGCTGTCCGGTGGGCAGCGACAGCGGGTCAGCATGATGCGGGCGTTGTTTCTCGATCCCGATTTGATCTTGCTCGACGAACCGATGGGAGCGCTCGACCCGCTGATCCGCAGCGAGCTTCAGGAACAGCTCAAGAAGATCTTTCGCTCGCTGAACAAAACGGTAGTGATGGTGACACACGACATCGGCGAAGCCGGATTTTTGGCAGAAACGATTTTGCTGCTGCAAGGCGGCCGCATCGTGCAATCGGGTTCGCTGGAGCAGTTAGTCCACTCGCCCGAGGACAAGTTCGTCACCGAATTCATCAACGCCCAACGCAGCCCGCTGGAGACGATTGGATGAGCTATTCCAAGTGTCTATGGAAGCGGTTGTTGCTTTCGATGATGGTGGCCTCGGCCAGCACAACGCTGTTCGCCGAGAAGGCTGACGTTGGCGAGAACCGCGTCGAAGTAACAGTCGGCTCGAAGCTATTTACCGAGTCTGTGATCCTTGGCGAATTGGCAGTACTGGCTGGCGAAGAGGCGGGTGTCAACGTAGATCACAGCCAAGGAATTGGCGGGACGCAAATTGTTTGGAATGGATTGCTGCGCGGCGAGATCGATGCCTACCCCGACTACACCGGGACGATCTCAAAAGAAATTCTCAAGGACGACACCATCAGCGACGTCAACACTATCCGCGAAGCGCTCGCTAAACAGGGTATCGGGATGACTGCTCCGTTGGGGTTCGTCAATCCTTACGCGTTGGGGATGAAGAAAGCGCGTGCCGAAGAACTGGGTATTCGCAATATTTCTGACTTGAGCGAGCACCCGGAGTTGGAGTTTGGCTTTAGCAACGAGTTCATGAAACGCAGTGATGGCTGGCCCAGTTTGAAACAGCGCTACGGTTTGCCGCATTCACGAGGAAACAATAACGTTCGCGGGTTGGAGCACGCGCTGGCGTACCGAGCGTGAGGTGCAGGCGACTTGGACGTTACCGATCCT